>JAPKDJ010000109.1 GCA_026421245.1 Akkermansiaceae bacterium
TTGTAACAGGCCGAAGCGAACAGCCCCGGCCTGCACGGCTCCGCGTTCATCAATTTGTTCTGTGGCGCCGGTTCGATTCGCAAAGGATGCTGGTGAACACCACCAGGTCCCGGATGAGCTTGTAGGCGCGTTCAATTTCTTCGCCCTCGATCAGAATGGATGAAAACTCCTGCTCGAGTTCGTCGACATTAATTTCCGAGGCGTATCCGAGTAATCCGCTGAGTAGGCCCATGCATGGTGCAATCTGGTTAAACTTTTCCTAAAGATAGCCATTCAACTCCCGCGCACGAGAATATTCCGGGGTCAAAGACAGGAAATACAGCCGTGTCCCACACCACATTGAGAAACACATTCAAAGAAGTTGCTCACAGAGTTCAACTCACCGATCACTTGTTTGGACCAGGCGATTGGGAGATAAGTTTCCGCAAACCGCTGACGAACGTTTGCCTGTCGAGGCTCCCTCGATTGTCCACATCCAAGGTTTCGAACCATTCACCGAAGAAGAAGGTCATGCCCCCTTTCGTTACGATGCCCTCTTTGCCAGAATCAACAGCGGCGAACAGACCCTCCGCAACATATCGTTCTGGGATGTCACCCCGCTTGGGTCGCGCATGAGAAAAGTCTGGCGGAAAGAGCGCGTCAGAAAGCCCCCGAACAAAGGATGCCTTGTCGAGTTCGCCCGACTTGTCTTTGTCCATGACATCGAACCATTGCCCCATGAGCGTCACGAGTTCTGCCTTTGATAGCCTACGATCCTGATTGGTGTCTCCTTGGACAAGGATATGGAGCGCCATCTGACTCCGGCCAAACGGAGGCACCTCTTTCGCATAAACATAGCCAGCGCTCTCTCCAGCAAGCTGACGTTCAATCGAAGCGCTACGCTGGGCCACGAACGTCCTCAGGTCAGGTGGACGGTAGCCACGGGGTGCTGGATAACCACGCTCGTTTCGTGATGCGACCGCCGCGGTATCCCGGGCAAGGGCCTCACGTGTCACATTCTCCAATTCCTCGATGTCTTGAAGCAGTTGGTCTTTCGAGAATACACCCGCCACCAACTCGCCCACGATCTGATCATATCTCGATTTGTATTCATCGATCGCAAACAGCCGATCAATGAGTCGATGTCCGTCGGATGAGTGCGGATGCGTCAGACTCAGGTCCATCTGTTTTTCAGGCGGTCCACCCAACGGCCAGCCAGCAAAGGAGATGTCCAGATCCCACGGGAAAAAGACGAATTTCTCGTTACTCGGGTGGAGATAAAGATAGTAGTTCTGCGGCATGACCAACAGCGTATCGAGATTGACGATCAGCGCATTGACGGCGATGAACCGAAGGAAGCCGTCAACGTCGAGATACGAATCGATGGCACTTCGAAACTGTTTGTCGTCGCTCCCGTTCACGAGTCGGGCAAACTCGATAACTCGCTTTGACTGCCCAACGAGCGGTTTGTCGTCAGGTCGGTACAATGACTCATAGTCAATCCAGTCAACACCATGATATTCCACGGAGGAAACGCCTTCGGGTTTCATCAGAAGTCCCTTCTTGCTCCCGAAACGGTCTTTGAGGAACGACTTGTTCACCTGCTCGACAATCGTAACGAGCCCCAGGTGTTCGTTGTCGTACTTCCCCGGCACCGTCAGCGTGACCTCGGCAAACGTGGTGCGCGGCGACGGAACACCCGCTTTGCGGAAGACGGCGTAACCCAGTGCATCGCGTAGCTTGGATGGATCCAGACCGCCTGCGTTCAGGTTGAGTGTCTTCACGTCAGAGTAACGTTGATCATCGTCCGTCCGGTCGATCTTGATCTTCAGATTCCGTTTAAGGCTTCCTTGCATGAGGTTGAAACTGGCGTTGCCCTTGTAGCGCACGCCGACACTCTTCAACACTTTGCCATCAATAATCAGCGAACCCACCGCCCACGGAAAACGACCGCGGTGGACGGCACGTTGACCACCGTCCGCTGTCGGCAAAAACTCAACAGGCGGTCCTCCGCGTCGCGGATCGATCGCCGCCATTGCGTCCCACTCAGCGGCGGTCAACTCCAGATGAAATTGATGCAGATTCGTCTGAACATAGAAGTCGCCGATCCTTCCCCGCGACTGGTCGACCTCATTCGGTGATTGGCCAGCCGGCAGCTCGTCTGCGCTGATCAACATTGCGGAACACGCTACCCAGCTGAAAACCAGCGCAACGATTATTATGATTCGAGCACTTATTATGTTCATCATCGATTTTCTATACAGATCCATTGCCCCAAATTTCATCAGCATTTCCATCACGCGAGCCTTACACTGACCCCCTATCGTAACAAGATGTTTGTGCCGCGATCGATTCTCGCCCGCGATCACAAATGCGCTGGTTGCTCCCATGGCTCAACGGGGTAGAGCTGCGGCGACGATTAGCGGGTAGCCGACAGGCTGACCAAGCGACAGATTGTACGATTCATATGCGGCCGTGGCAAGAATCAGCAGTATGCGAATAGGTGGAGAGAACATTTCAGATTTCGTGAGGGATAGCCGCAGAACGTCGAGTGGAGGTGATCGCTGTGGAGCGGAGCGTAACAGACATTGCCTCACACGATTTGTTAGGTGGTTTTCAGTTTCATTTTTTCGTATTCACTCCACGAATCCACTACTTTTATTGCTTCATCTGGAGCCATTCCAATCAGTGGCATAAGATAGATAATTCCAGCATCGTCAAAGACGAATGCTTCGCCACCTCCGTCCGATCCGAACGCTATGTAACCAGGAGCATATTCTTCGATTTCAATTTCTTTATTATATTCTTCAATTCTTTCAAGGGGTTCGAGAGCCATGTAACCTCCGAATTCGAAATCAGCTTCAAATTCAGTTTCGCCTCCATTTTTGAGGTAGTTGAGATAGCCGGATGGGAGCTTCACTATTTTTCACCGAACGTCTAAGCTCACTCACGGCGCGGAGCGACGTTGAGTGCAGCGCCTTGTTCGCCTTCTTTTATTTTGCGATTTCCCTGAACGGGTAGATCCAAAACCTGCCCCTGTGCCAACAGCCGCTCGCGCAGCTTCGCATACGGCAACGCCTGCACCGACACTCCTTCCTTGGCCGACAGCGCCGCGGCGACACCCGCGCCCTGCCCAATCACCATCCAAGCACCCTCGATCCGCAACGACGAGATCCCGACGTGCGTGCATGATAGCGCGACGGGCACCAGCAGGTTGTCACACAGTTCGGGCCTGGGCAGAATCGAGCGGTAAGGAACGTGGTATGCGTAGCCCTGCTTCGGGTTCTTTTTGCGCACCGGGAAGATGGTGCCCTCATTGATCACGCCACCGCCCTTGAGGGCGATTCGCTGGCAATCGTGCGAGTCAATCGGGAATGAGGAGATCGCGATCGGATCGTCTTTTGTCGGGGCGTCGAGAATGTCGTTCTGGCTGATCACGTGCAGGCCCTTCATCCGACGCGACTCTCGCACGTACAGCGCCGGCGAGAAGTGTCCATAGCTTACGAACTCGTCCTTGCACAAGCCTAGCCCGACGTACTTGTTGCGGACAGCCTTGGGCACTGCCGGGTCAGTCATCAGGAAGTGGTAGAACTCAAGAGTGTACTGCTTGTGCTCCTCCCAGATCTTTTTCCTCCCAGCTTCGTCCGCCGTATGCCAATCATTGCCTCCGCCCACCAGGCCGATCGAGAACTGGCGGCCGATCGAGTTGTTACCGTCGAGCTTTCCTCCCGGCAGTGGGTAGAGATCGAAGCCGACCTGATTGCTGTTGGCCCCAGACTTCAGGTATCGGCGGATAATCTCGAACCGGGCCGGATTGTAGCTGTCCGGCTTGGGCATCGCAACGCGGTTCTTCGGGTCGGTCGTTAGGCACAGCCGAAAGCTGTAGGTCATGATGTTCTTGTCGCCCGCTTCTTTAGAGCCGCTGTCCGCTGTCGTGAGTAAGGGCAGTAAGTTGCCTTCGTCATCAAACCCGTTGATGTTCATTTTCTTCTTTGTATACTGCTTACCCGCAAGGGGCTCATCGTATTCGGCACGGCCTTCACGACCGATCGTCCAGTCGACTCCCGCCGCCGCCATCAGGTCTCCCTCGTAGGTGCCATCTACGAAAACTTTGGCTTGGAACGTGCCGTTCTTGGTGACCAGAGACGTGATGCGCGGACCATTTTTCGTTACCGCCTTGAGATAACGCCCGGTCAGCACGGTGACCCCTGCCTCGACGAGCATCTGCCTCGTCACCCGCATCGCGACGTGCGGCTCAAAGGTCCATCGTGACTGATCCTTCACCGCCGGGTTGTAAGGTGCTTTGAGCCCGCGGTCGGTGTAGTCCTTCACCACCCGCGTGTGCCACTCGTGGAACAGTCCCATCACCGTGTCACGAACCATCTGGTTGGAGTCGCAGTGGCTCAACCCGCCGGTGTTCATCGCGCCGACATGGTCAGTTGGTTCAAGGAGAATGACTGAAACCCCTTCGCGGGCGGCAGCGATGGCCGCGCAAAAACCGCTAGGCGTGGAACCGTAGACGATGACATCGGCTTCAGTTGCAGCGAACCCCTCGGAACTAATGACCATCAGCAGAGTCGTTATAATCACAAATCTTCGGATCAACGGTCTTTTGAGCAATTGCATTCTGTGTGCGGTAATCGTGGTGGAAGTTTCTGACGAACGTAAAGCTCAACCGCCGGCTCGCAAAACACTGTAAATCTCGAACGGATGATAGCTGTAAAATCTTTAACGTCGTACGATATAAACGATCGGATGCAGCATCTTGTTCGATCTCTTTCTTAGTAATGGTATCTTAATTGTGCCAACTGTATAATATCTCCACTAATTCTATAAACTAAACGGTGCTCATCGGTAATGCGTCTAGACCAAAACCCAGAAAACGCATGCTTCAATGGTTCAGGCTTCCCTATACCTTCATAGGGGTCATCTCGACTGATGTCGACCAATAGGGCATTGATCTTCTTGACTAGTTTATGATCATACTTCTGCCAGTGCGTATAATCCTCCCAAGCACGTTCAGAGAACTGAACATTCATGACAACTCATCCAAGCTTTTCACCACACCTTTCCCCTTCTCAAGCTGTGCAATTCCTTCAGAAAGCCGCTGCGCATTCTTGGGTGAACGAAGGAGATAAGCTGTCTCCTGGAGAGATTCATAGTCTTCTAGAGAGACCATAACCACCGCCTGATTTCTTTTCCGCGTAATGATCACAGGATCGTGATCGTCGCAAACCAAGTTCATCGTGGCGGCAAGATTTTCTCGTGCTGCTGAATAGGTAATCGCTGTCATATGGACAGGATAACGTACAGCGATGAGCTGTCCATTATTATTATCGAACGTCGAAGGTCTGGCACCGCCTACCGGGGGCGAACCTTCGACTGCGGGTTAAAGGTTGAAGCTACGCGGCGCATAGTAACTCGGGGCGGGTAGGCGGCTGTCCAGCACCGACTTGTTAGCCCCCTATTTGTTTTGCTCTGCCCCCCGTTGAAGGACACTGGTAGCAGACTGCTGTATTTTTGGCTCTGGGCTGTTCGAGGCGAGATAAGTTAGCCATTCCTCTACAGCAGGATCCTGTGACATTGGCTCCAGAGCTAAGATTGCTTGGCCGGTAATCTTAGCTTCGGGTTGCTCACTCAACATGGATAGAATTGCATCACGAAACCGCGGAGCAGTTGAGCCACGAAGATTCTCCATCACGGCCCAGCGGTGATAGGGAGCTAGCTTCTCATCCAGAGAACTCTCATCCCATAGATCCATTATAGAGTCTACAACCGCAGCATCGATCCTTTCCTCGTCGCGCAGAAGGCTGAGCGCCTCGAATCGCTCTTTCGCTGGCCGATTTGCATCTTGCGCTATCCCATAGGATTCCTCTACGAGCTGCTTGTGGGCTGCGAACCGTTCAATAATGCCAGACTCGTTCAGTTGCTTCTCAAGTTGATTCTGTCGTGCCTGAAGCTCAGAAACTGTGTCGCTATGAACGGAAGCCCTAGACCTGTCGACGGACGAAGACCCACTTGTATTGGCTCCGCCTGTGGCAGGCCTACCTGTGAGGCGAGACTCGAGACGATCAATTCGAGCAGTGAGTTCGCGAATCTGAACTGTAGCTTCTCCTTTCGAAGAGGAGGAGTCGTGAGAAGCAAATGTGAAGACAACGGCCGTGAGTGATCCAAGAATTGCGAAGATGGAAAGATGATTGGTTTTCATTTTTATGGTTTAGCGGTGTTCACTTGGATTTTTGTTTCTAGGCTAACGCCGCTGTCCACCGGCCGCTGACTCGAACTACGAGCTAACTCTGAATCGCTGGAATACTTTCAAGCTACACAAAATCTCCACCAACTCAAGCCGCGGTCAGCGGTCGGGTGCGATTTCTTGTTCTGCACTGATCCTCGTTCCATGCCTAGTCCAGCCACCAGTTCAAGAACCCGTGAGGAGCGACTAAAATTCCGACGAAAGCAAGGTAGCATGCAATTGCGAAGGTGGTAGCTACAGGAACATATCGCCTCAGTCGCTGGCTCCCAAGGCAGATAATGAACAAGATTGGCCACACAAATGTGCAAACATATAACAGAAGGGCAAAGTAGAGCCCTGTAAGTTCTGCATGACGAACTAACTGATCTGAAAATCCTTCATTCCCTATAGAGACCGGCCAATCTCCAAGACTGGAATACATGTTCAGGGCAAGAGAGTAGAATAGACAGAGCAGGAGGAGTCCAGGAAGCGAAGCAAGACCCAGTGCACGCTTTCCGTGAAGTTTGGTGCGAATACGGATAGAGCTGTAGATCGCAAGCAGGACAAAGACACCTGCTACGATCATGTAGATCGCGGGAGCTGAGAGTGGGATAGACATCGGAGTTTTTTTGCAGAACAGTTTTATTACACGGGGGGTCTGCCTTTCACCTTGTTACTCGGGGGGGCCGGGTAACTCCGATGGAAAGGTGACTGTTGGTGACAGTTTTTTCCGCTCCCGATCATTCCAACTTTTAGCAAGTCGATGACTTGGTAATCCAAGGCCTTTTCCAAATTTCAGTTCGACTTCGTCTGACAAGGAGAGATCTTAGCCCCAATGCGCACCGCGTCAACGCTGCCGGATGCGACAAATTGATCTTTAGAACGACTCGCATGATCCGAATTTCGACACTCCTCACCTATTGTCTGTTCTGTCAGCTCGTACATGCCCAAGAGCCGAAGCACGAGCCGGAGCCACCCGCGCCGGAGCCCGAAATTCCCCTCGCGCGCTACACGCCCACGGTGAAGTTGATTGAGCGCAGCCTGCCGTCGGTGGCTTCGATCCAGACATTCAAGCAATCTGGTGCTCCCGGAGTCTTCAATGTCGGCGTTGGCAGCGGATCGGTAATCCACGCCTCCGGATATCTCCTGACCAACGACCACGTCATCAGCGGCGCGGCGGACGGCCAAGTCTTTCTTCCCGGGAGACAGCCGCTGCGACTCAGGACGATCTGCGGCATGTCATCCGAGGACCTGGCGCTCATCAAGGTCGATTCTGGCCAGACATTTGCTACCCTGCCGCTCGGGCGCAGCGACGACCTCATGCTCGGCGAACCTGTGCTAGTCATCGGCAACCCCGGCGGACTGACCCACTCGGTGTCCACCGGAATCGTCAGCGGCTTGAACCGCGCGACTGCGACAGAGACGGCGTTCCTGCCCTGGATGATCCAGACCAGCGCGGCAGTCAGCGGTGGCAATTCTGGTGGACCACTTATCAACGCGCTCGGAGAACAGATCGGCGTCATCACCATGAAAAAACTCGACGCCGAAAACATCAACTTTGCCATCTCCGCCGACCGGGTGCGCGAGATTTTCCCGCGCATGCTCTCGGCCGAACTGCGCTACTCGTTCCGTCTTGGCGTCGTGGTCGATATGTTCAAGCCGGTCGCAGAGGTGAGTGCGGTCGCCGACGGTTCTCCCGGGTCCAAGGCCGGTGTCAGACCGGGTGACACCATCGTCCAGATCGACGGGTCGCCAATCCGGCACGGCATCGACTTCCACATCGCCCTGATCGACCGCAAGGCCGGTGACAAGTTACAGATTCTTCTCAAACGCGGCGACGAATCCCTTAGCGTGGAAGCCGAACTCGCCCCGCTCGAGCTGGCCGAACCAGTGGCCGCAGAGAACATGGTTACAGGGCTACGTTTCGAGGCATTCACTGGCCAGTGGGAGCAGCTGCCGGATTTTGACGCGTTGACACCAGTGAAAAGCGGCCGTGCCGACACCCCGACCGAGAGCGCATTTATTACCAAGGACGGCGAGAACTATGGGCTCCGGTTCAGCGGCTTCATCAAGATCCCGACTGATGGCCTATTCACATTCTACACTTCGTCCGACGACGGCAGCCGTTTGCGCATCGGTGACGAAGTGGTTGTCAATAACGATGGCCTACATGGCGTCATGCGCCTTGGTGGCTTGACACGCCTAAAGGCCGGAATGCACCCGATCACCGTCACCTTCTTCGAGGCAGGCGGCGCTGAGAAGCTGGAGCTTTCCTACGAGGGACCAGGATTCAATCGGCAGACAATCCCAGCGGAGGCATACTTCATGCAGGCAGCAGAGCGGAAACCAGCCGAACCGAAACCCGACGAACCAAAGTAGCTCGGATCTTTAGTCCGAGACCGCCAACTCTGTCCCGTCCGCTCATAGCCTGTGCCTGGAAATAAACAACCCCCTTTCACCCCCCCTTTGCTCCGGTCCAAAGACGGCTTCAAAGCCCTCCCGCCAAAAGCAAAT
>JAPKDJ010000110.1 GCA_026421245.1 Akkermansiaceae bacterium
TTCTGCCAGTTCTGCTCTAGGAATGAGTATTCGATCTCCGCCTTCTCCCCCGAAGGCGCATAAAAGAAGGGGCGCTCCCATCCAGCGGTTTCTCCGAAACAGGCATTGTGAGCCTTGTGCTTTTTATAAAGAGCCGATGAACGAATGCCCCGAGATGTCTCCATCTGTCGTCCCGGCCAGGCCATTTGATAGTGGAGTCCCAGCACTTCGCTGACTCGCTCTTGTAGGTATTTCCTCCCATTTTGGAAGGGGATGAATCGCCGGATGTCCACCGAGCAAAGATCGAGAGTCATCCCTCCATTATTAATCCACTCCACCGCATATTTTGCCGCGCCAGCCGAGCAAGCGATCCCGGCTGAATTCCAGCCACCCAGCACAAAGAGCCCCTCGGTCATAAAGGGCTGTCCCATGATGAAATTGTTATCCGGCGTAAAGGCCTCCGGGCCGTTGATGAACTTCACGACATCATCCCGGGTGATTCCTTTCAGTCGATGCATGTGATCTCTAAACGGCTCCTCAAAATCCGGCCAATCTGGCTCTAACAAATCAAAGGAAAATTTATCGGGGACCGCATCGCCGATCTGCCACGGCTTGGATCGTTTTTTAAAGGCTCCCAGTTTCAACGCGCCGTCATCCAATGCTCGAAAATAAAGACCAGCATTCGGATCGCGGGCGCAGGGACAATCGCGTGTGATGCCTTCAATCGGTCGCGTGATTACATAATGATGCTCGCAGGGATAAACCGGAATATCGATCCCCGATAGTCGCCCCATCTGACGCATCCACATATTGCCAGCCATGATGACCCAGTCCGCTTTGATCTCACCCCGCTTGGTTTTCACTCCGGTGATCCGTTTGAGTTGGCCCTCCTCTACAATCAAAGACTCACAGCGAGTATTCTCGACAATCTTCACCCCCCGCTTCATCGCCCCTTTTGCTAGCGCGATGGTGCACTCTCCTGGTAACACCCGACCATCCCCGGGGAGATAAATTGCCCCCTTCAAATCCTCGGTATTCAGCATCGGATAATACTGCGCGCATTCCTCTCCTGAGATCATCGTCGCCTCCACCCCAAACACCTCGGCCATCGCGGCATTCCTCTGGAGTTGATAGAGGCGTTCATCAGAAGAGGCCAATTGAAGTCCGCCACACTGAAGCCACCCTGGATCGTGCCCAGTGTCTTCTAAGAGACTGGCAAAAATTTCTGTTGAAGCTTTGTTCACCTTGGTCTGAGCCGAACTCGCCCGGAGTTGCCCAACCTGTCCTGCCGAGTGCCAGGTCGTCCCCGAGGCCAACCATGATTGCTCCAGTAAAACGACATCTTTCCATCCCGCCAGCGCCAACTGGTAGGCAACCCCGCAGCCAGCAATTCCGCCACCCACCACGACCACCCTCGCACGGGATGGCAAGTCTACTTGTGGGAGTGAAAATGCTGCTTTGACTGGGGTATTGTTATGAAGCGTTTGGATCATGAGTCTAGGATTTGAGACGTGGGGAGAAATAGCGAATCAGTCCGATGACGACCAGTAGGACAACGATCATCATGACACGGCTGGCGCCATTGAGTATCTGAGATCATAGTGTGATTCAGGGTGGTCAAAATCTTGTCCCTGAAACTCTCACGTAAATCACGATAGGTCATCAAGCAGAGATACCCGAGCACGAGCAGAAAGATTCCCGAAAAATAGCTACGGATAAATTTTCGTCGCTCAGCCTGGTCCATCGGGGCTCTTTCCGTCCGATTCACAATATCTTCCTCGGTGGGCGGCGGCACGTGACCAATCTCCAAAACTCCGAGTTTTAGGGCAAGTGGATACGGAAGTATTGATGCTTGGTTCCGGCCGGGAGTTCGAGGTTTTTAAAAGGATGGATAGGGTCGTCGCTGATTTGTTCTGCTGGGCCGTCGTAGTCGACCCGCGCCCCAGGGTCGCCGTTGATGTTCCACTGCCAGCGTCCGTTGGGGGCAGCCGCGATAATCCAGTCGGAATTCCCTCCCGGATCGAGAGTTCGATCGATTTTGAAAACTGGGAGGCCGTCGAAACAGGAATCGCCGGCACAGGTGAGCGGGGACTGAGACGAGAAAAGAGGGGAGGAGGGGATGCCCCTTCTCATTGAAAAGAGTGTGTCGTGAGAAGAAACGCTGCAGAGGGGAAAGGAATGGAGGGTCGGATTTGAATCGGTAGAAGATTTTCTTTTTTCCGATTTCGTTATTTTGCGGTCGCCGACCTCGAAAAATTGGTTTTTAGTTTCAGGTGATGAAAGCCACCTCCTTTCTCTTGTCGATATTGATGGGAGTTCTTCCGAGCATCGCAGACGCAGCTCTTTCGAAACAAAAATTACACGCCCCCCTGACCGGTGGGGATTCCCTCTTTCGGGAACTAGCCCCGGAGGTGACGGGAATCGACTTCATCAATCCGATCGATGACGACCACGAATTGAAGCGGCTTTACATTTCCGGGTTTGCCGGTGGTGGGGTGTCCCTTGGTGATCTCGACAATGATGGCCTTTTGGATGTCGTGCTCACCTCGGGTGCCCGGGAGAATAAAATTTATCGCCAAACTGAACGATGGAAGTTTGAAGAAGTGGTCTGGGATCCTGACACGGTCAATATTTGGTCAAGTGGGGCGGCGGTGCTCGATATCGATAACGACGGAGATCTCGATATTTACGTCTGCAATTATGATGTGCCCAATCGACTTTATCTCAATGTGACCGATCCTGGCGGTGAGATCCGTTTTGAGGAAAAAGCCAGTGAGTGGGGACTGGATATATCGGATGCGAGTTTGAATCCGTCGTTTACCGACTATGATCTAGATGGTGATCTCGATATTTTCATTGTGACTAGTGAGTTTAAACGCGCGAAGGGACGACCGAAGGAGTTGCCGATTGTAGGGCGCAATACTGCCAATCCACAGTTGAAGCCCGGATTTGAAAAGTATTATACCTTGGTGAAACATGGACCGGGGCACTATGTTTACTACAATGCGGGACGTCAAAATCTCTTGCTCCAAAGTCAGGTCGCGCAAGGGAAGAATCAATTTGTCGATGTCTCGAAGAAGGCTGGAATAAGAAAGCGGACGTTTGGACTATCTTGCACATGGTATGACCACGATTCTGATGGTGATCAGGATTTGTACGTTTGTAATGACTTTGATAACCCGGACCAGCTATTCTTGAACAATGGTGACGGGACCTTTACCGATGTGATCAAGCTGGCTGCGCCTTATACCAGTTGGTATGCTATGGGGTCTGACGCTGCAGATCTTAACGGTGACGGTCGGTTTGATCTGGTTATTGCCGACATGGGGATGACGTCCCACTACAAGTCAAAGACGACGATGGGCGATATGAGCATTCATAAAGAATTTCTCGATACGGCCATTCCGAGGCAAACGATGAGGAACACATGCCTGATCAACACTGGAACCGGTCGTTTCATGGAGGCCGGTTACATGGCCGGCCTCGCTAGTTCTGATTGGTCGTGGGCTGTTAAGTGCTCGGACTATGATTGTGATTCGCTCGTCGATGTTTTTTTTGCGAATGGGATGGCTCGGAAAACGAACGATTCGGATAGGCCGATGCCACTTTCATTCATGTTCGGGAATACCGAGTATGATTTTCACAAATCGAGCGACACCCGCGCAGAGGATAATTTGGTCTTTCGTAATCGTGGGGATCTGAAGTTTGACAATGTCTCCGAGGAGTGGGGCATCAAAGGGTCGACCATGAGCTACAGTGCAGCGACCGGGGATATCGATGGAGATGGTGACCCGGATCTTGTGGTGAGTCATCTTAATCGACCGGTAGGCTTCTACGAAAACACGACGAGTGGAGAAAAGAAGCGGATCACTGTGAAACTTATCGGAACCAGGGGCAATCTACGTGGAGTGGGTGGAGTCGTGAAAGTGACGGCGGGAGGGAAGACCCAGGTCAAGGCAATGAATCCGATGACCGGTTTCATTTCCTGTGATGAAACGGCATTGCACTTTGGATTGGGAGAGAGCCAATTCATCGAACAATTGGTTGTTGAATGGCCTTTGGGAGGGATTGATCGCTTCACTAGACTTGAAGCAGGCTACGAGTATACCGTGACAGAATCTAGAGCGCCGGAGACGGTCCGAAACCAAAAACGCCCTCGTCCCGACTTCGTGAAGGTGAAGTTGTTGAGTCACAGCATTCATCGCGAGCTTACGTTTGACGATTACTTGGAGCAGCCGCTGTTGCCCTGGCGACAATCGCAAATGGGACCGGGAATTGCCTGGGCTGACGTCGATGGTGATGGAGATGATGATTGTTTTTTAGCGCAAGCGGAGGGAACTCCGGGAGCACTTTCGTATCAGGGTCCGGACAAACGATATGGGTGGAAGCCAAAGAGTGTTTTTTCAAGTGATGCCCAATCAGAAGATATGGCGCCGTTGTTCTTCGATGCCGATGGAGATGGCCGGCTTGATTTGGTCGTGACAAGCGGAAGTATCGAAAAGACGGCGGGTGATCCGTCCTACCGGGATCGTCTCTATTTGGGACAAGGGGAGCCGGGTGAGTTTAGCCCGGCCTACTATCTGCCGGGAGAGCCAATGAGTTCCAGTGTCGCGGCCGTGGCTGATGTCGATCACGATGGGGATTTGGATCTTTTTATCGGAGGCCGGGTCGTTCCCGGGAAATGGCCCACTTCGCCAGGCAGCCGCTTGTATCTGAATGAAAGCAATGCCGGGGAACCGAAGTTTGTTTTGGCAACAGCGGATCAAGCTCCGGGCTTGGAGCAGTGTCAACGGGCAACCAGCGCGTTGTGGACTGATATCGATCGGGATGGCTGGCTCGATTTGATCGTGACTCATGAATACGGTCCTGTTCGAGTCTTTGCCAATTCTTTGGGAAAGCTCCGGGACGTGACTGAGGAGATTGGGTTCACGAAGCGGACCGGGATTTGGAATGGGATCGCAGGGCGGGATCTCGACGGGGATGGTGACATCGACTATGTGGTAACAAATTTTGGAATTAACACGACATATGAGGCTTCAATGAAGAAGCCGGAGTTGCTCTATTACGGTGACCTCGAAGGGACGGGAGAGTTTCACGTCGTGGAGGCCAAGTTTGGCGAGGAGAATCAGTTGCCGAGACGAGGACTAAGCTGTTCAAGCAATGCCATGCCCTCTTTGAAGAAGAAGTTGGGAACATACCAGAATTTTGCGATTTCCAGTTTGGAGGATATCTACACCCCCAAACGATTGGAAACAAGCGCTCGGCTGGAGTTGCGGGAACTACAGAGCTGTGTCCTTATCAATGAAAGCAAGAACGGGAAGATTCGCTTCAAGATGGAACCACTCCCAAGAATAGCTCAAATTGCTCCGGGCTTTGGCGTGGTGATGACCGATCTTAATGGTGATTGGTTGACGGAGGTTGTTCTCGCCCAGAATTTTTTCTCGCCACAACGGGAGGTGGGGCGGATGTCCGGAAGTGTGGGGGCTACCGTGATGAGTTGGAGTGCAAAAGGGAATTTTGAACTGATCGAACCCTACCGCTCGGGGGTTTTAGTGACTGGAGATACCAAAGGGGTGACTGTGAACGAGTTTAATGGGGATGGTGTTCCGGACTTGGCGTTTACCGAGAATAGCGGTCCGGTGACGACATTTCTCAATACAAGCCGAGGAGAATTTCTGTGTGTTCGATTGAAGGGGAAGAAGGGAAATTTGAGAGCGGTGGGAACCCGCTTGACCCTAAGGGATGACCAGGGACGGTCACAGACACTTGAAGTGTCTTCCGGAGGAAGTTATTTGTCGCAGTCAGGAAGTTTTCACTTCTTTGGAGCGGGGAAACAGGGTGAACGCGGTCAGTTGACTCTTGAAGCGATATGGCCTGATGGAAAATCCCTGACGTTGAACGATGTGAAGCCGGGAACGATTGAGGTGCTCTGGGACTAATTCCAGCTCGAGGTTTGGAAAAGAATTGATTTCCGAATTGACGGGAATGGCTCCGATCTTTTACTTTAGCAGAGACGGGCAGAAAATAATAGTATCCATGCGAAAAGTTTGTGTATTATTGCGTCATGTGCAGATTAGTAGCGTTGACTATTTGCGGCGTCGATCTGCACACTCGAAATATAGATACAATTAGAATTATTATGAAGAAACCTCCTCTGTCCTTTACTTTGTCATCGCTCATCATGTGCGGTATGCCGCTGGCTCAAGCTACAATTCTCGCAGATTTTGATGGGAAAGGGCTTAACTATGTCGAGGGATCTTTCGAAGGCGACGCTGCCGTGGGAATCCTCCCCGGCGGACCGACCGGATCATTTTATCAACTCCTGAGCAACATCGGCGGTAGCCGACCTTTCTTCGCATTTGACTCCGATGAGGCGGATCCAGACGATGACTACACCGGTTGGAGCGAGGTGAGTTTTAAAATGGACTTCCGAGCTGCTGACGTTTTGGCGGACGGGTTTGCGGTCAACTTTCTTGATACGAGTGTGCATGGTCACACTGGTGGGGGAGAATACTCCACGGTAGCGGAACAAGCGCTGATACCTGCTTCCTTTGGGGTGGGTTTCAAAACCTTCCAATCGACAGATTCAAGGGTGAGTTATGACAATGTTTCGGCTGGCAATTCTGGGCCTTTCTCTTTTCCTGAAGCCGAAACATGGGGATCTCTTGAGATCAATTTGGAAAGAAACTTCAACACGAAAGATACGACGTTGGATGTGACCCTCTACGATCAAACTGGACAAGCGGGCAACAGCGAAAATGTGTTCACCGATTTTGAAATCAACAACTTTGAGATAGAAGACTTTCGAGTGCAGATAGGGGGGCGGACCGGCGGTTCTGCCATGACCCTGGAAATAGACAATATCGAGTTGGATGTCGTGCTCCCAGACCCTACGGATAATGACGGGGACGGAATTCCTACGGAATGGGAAACGAGATACGGTTTGGATGGCAACGACAGCAGCGACGGATCGGCTGACCCGGATCAGGACACACTGACCAACCTCCAAGAATATAATCTGGGGACTGACCCCACGAAGGATGATACTGATGATGATGGGTTTAAAGACAACGTGGAAGATGGAGGCGGAGTCTACGTTGGTTTGAACCAAACGGGGACACACCCTACCAAGGATGACTCTGATGATGATGGGCTCAAGGACGGAAGCGAGATTCCGACTGAAGAATTTGTCGATAAGGACCAATCGGGCACTGATCCTAACAAGAAGGATACGGATGATGATGGCGTGGACGATGGCGATGAAATCGCGATGGGACGGAATCCTACGGTCCCCGATGTGATCACTACGGTTGGCGGATTGATTGCTGATTTCGATGGCAGCGGGGAGAGCTACGCTGAGGAGGCACGGAGAACGGGGGCTGTGGGCGAGCTAAAAACCGGAGACGAATCTTCAGACGGAAATTATTACTGGCTTCTTAAAAATGCTGGCAGCACAGGAAACTTCATCTCGTTCGAGTCATCGGAAGACTACACCGATTGGACCACGGTTTCCTTCCAGATGGATGTTTTGGCTTCCAATGTGAGTGCAGACGGTTTCGGGGTTAATTTCCTGTCAACAGCGGATCACGGAGACTCGGGAGTGATCCCGGTTGAAAGCGAGGAGGAAAGGGCACTCATCACAAATTCGTTTGGGGTTGGCTTCCGGACCTTCCAGGGGACGAATGCGACCATTTCATGGGACGGAGCTGAAGAGGCGTTCGATTCTCCATACACCCTTATTGAGGATACCTGGGTCTCGGTGGCAATCGATTTGGAGCGTGACCCGGCAACCAAAGATACTCTGGTTGATGTCACGGTTTATGAGCAACCTAACCGCCAGGGACCTGGGGAAAGCGTTTTCACTGACCATAAGATTGAAGGCCTCACCTTAGAAGATTTCAGGGTTCAGATTGAAGGCCGCACCGGTGGTGCTTCCATGAATCTCTGTCTCGACAACATTAGACTACTGGTTGACGGTGGAGGGCAGGATGGACTTGCCATTTCGGCAATCAATTCTGTGGTCGTCCCAGGACAAGGCGGGAATCCGGACACACTTTCTGTGACGATCACTTGGAATTCGAAGGAAGGTCGTCCCTATGTGATTCTGGCAAGTGAGGATTTGGGCGATGGAGATTTCGACTTGTGGGACGAGTTGGAAGACAGCTACCCTGGTGCAGATGGTCAGGAGACAACCTCATTCACTGAGACTGGGCTCCCAATCGACACTTTGAAGCGATTCTACGTCGTCCGCATTCCTGAGTAATCAGATTTTTATCTCAGGAGAGCCTGAAGAAGTTTTCAACGACGTCTTCAGCCTCGCTAGAGAATTCTTCAATCGAAACACACCGTTGATAGGCTATTGCCTCAGCGGTGTTTTTTGCTGAAAGCAGGTTCGCAACGTTTCCCCCCGATGTGGGGGTGTGGAATTGGCCTTATCTATTCTGATAAGGCCCTCCCCACTCTTTACGGTGGTTATTTGATCAAAACTAACGTTAGTTGATTTCAGTTATGAAAAAGATACCTACATTATCGGCATTTTTACTGCTCGCCACAAGCATGTCCTCGGGCGGTCAGTTGCTGGTAACGTTTGAAGACGGCGGCGGGGTATTTGAGTCAGGTTTCCACAGAGCAGCTCCA
>JAPKDJ010000111.1 GCA_026421245.1 Akkermansiaceae bacterium
CTTTGACCGGAGGGGAGTAGTCTCACCAAGCCCCTAAAATACGCGATCAACCGGTCAGGTCACGCGGGCCAGCTTCTTTGTTGCGCTGCTAGAAATTTTCTTTGGGGTGGAGAGCTTGGGGCCCCGTTGACCGGGCCGGTCATCATCGGCCCGCATGAATTGAAGGGGTCGATCCAATCCATCCAGCGACTGCCCGGCATCCTTGCTGAACTTCTCTCAGAGATCCAACGTCCAAAATTACCCAAGCGGTCTGACTCTCTCCAACGGAGAGCTATTTCCCAACGCAACCGAAAGCAGCTCCGGCCAAATCGCCAATCTAAAAGGCCTCCCGGGCTTTCGTTCCGCGACAAAAAAAACACGGGGACGAACCCCGTGTTATTATCTTTTGGTCCAAAAACAAAATGGCCTCGGCGATCTGATCTACCTTTCCGCAATCGGAGCGACCTTCGAGAGTTCCGTTGGCCCGACATACTTGGTGAGCGGGCGGTAGAGGCGGTTGTCCTCAAGTTGCTCGAGCACCTGGGCCGTCCAACCCGCCATGCGGGCAATCGCGAAAATTGGCGTGAAGAGATCCGTCGGGATATCGAGTGAGTAGTAGACCGTCGCGGAGTAGAAATCGACGTTGGCATTCAGCCCCTTGCGCTCACGCATGATGGTGGCGATGCGCTCGGACATATCGATCCACTTGGTCTCGCCCAGTTCCTCGGTGAGCTTGATCGCCATCTTCTGAAGATGGGGAGCGCGGGGATCGAGCACCTTGTAAACGCGGTGACCGATTCCCATGATCTTTTTCTTGTTTACGAGACAATCTTCCACGAAGGCATCGACCTTATCGAGGCTCCCAATCTCCTGGAGCATCTTGATCACGCCCTCGTTGGCGCCACCGTGAAGAGGTCCCTTGAGAGTCCCGACAGCCGAAGTCATGGCGGAATAGATATCGGAAAGTGTCGCGATGGTCACACGAGAGGAGAAGGTTGAGGCATTCATGCCATGGTCGGCGTGAATGGTATAGGCGACATCAAGGGTCTTGGTGGCGGCGGCAGATGGCTCCTCGCCAGTCATCAGGTAGAGGAAATGGCCGGCCTCGGAAAGGTCATCACGCACAGCCGGGAGGTCGAGTCCCTGACGGGCACGGTGGTAGTAGGCCACGATCACAGGAGTTTGGGCGCAAAGGGAGAGCGCGATTTCGCGGTTCGCATCCTGATCAGGCTCACCAATTTTGGCGCGCTTGTCATAGAGTCCGAGCATGGAGACACCGGTGCGCAGGATGTCCATGGGGTTGGCATCCTTCGGGGCCGATTTGAGGAAATCGATCACCCCCTGGGGAATCTCACGGTTGCCGCGAAGTGCCGTTTCGAACCCCTCCAACTCGCTGGCGTTTGGGAGCTTGCCGAAGTGGAGAAGGTAGGTGACTTCTTCGAAGCTGCAGTTTGCAACGAGCTCGTCGATCGAGTAACCAAGGTAGGAAAGGCGTCCGTCGAGGCCTTCCACTTTGGAGAGTGCGGATTCATTGGCAATAACTCCTTCAAGACCTTTGGCGTAATCAGACATAAAAATAATTTAGATGGTAAAAATTTCGACACGAAGGCATACGGCCACCTCCGGGACCGCGCAAGGGTTTCCCGTCAAGCCAGCGGAGTTTTTTAGTTTAAGAAAATTAACTGTTTCGTCACAATAGCGCCCGTGACTGCCGAATGGATTCTCGCTCTCGAAACCAGTGTGCCAAATGCCACCCTGGTCCTGGCCCGCAATGGTGAAATCTTGGCGCAGCGCGCTTTCACCAGCGAGCGCTCGCAGGAATGCGATCTCTTCGCCCCTCTCGGCGATCTTCTCGCGGAACTCCCTGAAGGTGAACCGCTTCACACCATCATCATCGGCACCGGCCCCGGTAGCTATAATGGTGCCCGCGTTGGCATCGCCACCGCCCAGGCCGTCGCCCAGGTCCACAGGTGCGGCATCGCTGGGCTCTGTTCCTTCGAAGGGGTTCCCGAAGCCTCCCAAAATGAAACCATTTGGGCGGTCGGCGATGCTCGACGGGGAAGCTACTTCCTCATGCCGGTCATACATGGGCGGGCCCAAACTCCACCCCGCCTCCTCGAGGAGACCGAATTTCTGGCCCAATTCGCCGAATCCTCCGGCCCCAAGGTCACCTTCGAGTCTCGTGATCGCCTCCCGGAAGGAATCGAAATCATCGAAAACCACTCCACCGCCAAGGGACTCTTAGAATCCTGGCTTTCCCGCTCCCCGGAGGAACAGGAAGCCCTCCTCAGCAGGCCAACTGAGGCCTTTTACCTGCGCCCCCCACACATCACGAAGGCCAAAAAATCGCCCCCGTGAGTAATCCTTCCCAAATCTCGCCTCGCTCAATTTTTCAACGCTCCCCGGATCCTTCATCGTCCCGGCGCGCCCCCGTTCATTGGGCCCTTTGCGAGCAGCCCCTCGAAGATTCCCTTCCCTACTTTGCCGCCTCCCCGATCTCTTCCGCCAGCTCTTTGAGCTGAGGGCTTCTCGCGACGGACTTTGCGATGACTCTCAAGGCTCTCTGGGTGGCCACCGGGCCTTCGCCTTGTATTTGGTCGACTGCTTTGGCTCTTTCCACGGCCGCGCTCCACCCTTTTTTCACCTCGTCAGGATTATAAAACAAAGCGGCGGAAGCATGCAGAAGAGGGATGCTGACTGAATAGGGCGTCAGGGCCCGATCAATCCCGAAGTTCCGGGCGGTTTTTTCTCGTTCAAAATTGAGAGGCAACAAAGCCAGCGCCGAAAGGCGATAAAATCTTCCGTCAAGGGGGGCATCCGGAGTTGCCGTCTCTGCCAGGCGATTGATTTGTTTTCTCAGTTCCAAAGATTCAAAGGGACGCGGCAGATTCTTCAAGTCACTGACGCGGCCATAAATGGCCACTCCCTCGGCCAGCCGTTCTTGGGATTTCACAATGTGGGAAGGGGCCCATCCAAACCAAGAGGCCCCGAGGAGGCGGACTCCCACCGCGATGAGGAGAAGAGCCAGGGCAAGGGAAGACCACCGGGAAAATTTGGTCGGTTCCGATTCCCGCGCCACCGGATTCTGGGAAAGAGCATAGAGAAGAAGAGCCGCCAGAAAAAGGGCGGGGCGGTGAGCCGGGACATCAAATATGCCATGCAGCGGAACCAGAGCCGCGGCCACGAGACACCCGATACGGAGAGCCCGGTCGCGGTGGTTGGCCTTCTTGATATTTTTTGCCCCTCTCACAAAAAGGAAGCCCACCAATCCCAGGACACAGGCCGCCGCCGGGATCCCCAGTTCTGCCGCCAACCACAGCCAACTGCTCTCCGGATGGAGGGCTACCGGTCGATTTACAACGATGGTCTGTTCACGGTACTGGGGGAAGACCCAACGGAACTGGCCCGCTCCGACCCCGCTCAGGGGAGCGTCGGCGATCATCCCGGCAGTATCGATCGCAATCGGGACCCGTAAGTCCAGGTCGGTCAATTTGACTGCGCCGGCGGCATCCTCGTCGCCGAGTGACTCTCTGGCATCTTCCCCGTCTTCCCAGGAGATTTTTTCTATTTTTTCTATCGTCTTATCAACGCGATCCTTCACCCGGAATTCGGACAGGCCGTAAACCCCTCCCGCCAGGAGAACGACCAAGCCGAGAACTTTGATTTCCTGTTTCCCGAAGGAGCGCCTCCCCAGCAGGACCAGCCACAGCAAAGGGCCGGCGAGACAGAGGGCAATTCCCGAGCGACTTATATTCCAGCTCAGGACCGCCCAGAGAATGACTCCCGCCGCCACCGAACTCGCGGCAAGCCTGTAAAAGTTCTTGTTTCTGACAGATTGAAAGACAATCCCCAGCCCGCAAAGAAAGCCAACCGAGAGAAGGTTGCTGGTATGATTCCGATTTGGAAAGAAGCCAAACTTCTGGCTTCCATGGTTCACAGCGATTTGCGTTTCAAGTCCCTTTGAAACGATGGCGTAAGCGGCAACTGCGAGGACGAAGGTGAGGGCGAGGTTTCGCGTGGCCGAGGCCGAAAAACGCTGCCCGAGAATCCAGAGCCCCGATAGAAACAAGAGGAGAAAGGAAAGGTGATACTCGAGCGCTTGTTTCGATTGGATTGCGACCAAGTCTCCCGTCTCAACTCCCAGGCCCTTCAAATTTTCGCGCCACCCGGGGATCCCAAAAATCCCGGCAGGTAAAAAGGAGGCCAACCCAAAAATGAGAAATCCGGCGGACAGGAAGACGACCGGTTTCCTGAACCGTATCACAGGGGGGGCAAAACCCATCAGGATTCCCAGCGCCAAAGCCATCGTCCCCGTCCTCAGGGGCCATGGCCCGGCAGCCCCCAGCGCGAGGATGAAAATCAAGGCGATCAGCAAGCCTCCCACAAGGGGCCTGGATAGGTGTTGATGATGATGGTCTCTCATGAGCCGGTCCCCAAGTTAAACTAGGAGAGGAGGTTTCTCACAAACCTCTTTTCCAAAAGAGGTTTCTTTTTGGACGCCGCCTTGTGAAAAGCAAGTCGGGCGATGGCCACCCACCACGGGAGATCAAGGATCAGGGGTGGTGACTTTTAATCTGAAAAACTCGGAAGGGATCAACGGACTGAACGGTGAATTCACCACCACCTGTTCGATCGTGAGGGATGGGTCCGTGCCGGACGGGGTCGTGAGGTTGGTCCAGGCACCCGGGTCACTTAAGTCATCGGTCGCTTGTAGCTGATAGCTGACATCAATCGCTTCATTGTTCCTCAAAAAACCCAGCATGACTTGACCCGCTTCTCTGGTGAGATCCAGCAGGGGCGGACTGCCTGCGGTGGTGACACCGGGATTGGTCGCCATAAGATACTCGGTGAAGTTTGTCCGCCCATCGAGATCCGGATCATGGGATTCTTCCGCAAGGGTCGGAGGAACGCTTCCGTCGGCAACCTTTTCAGCGATCCAGGACTCATAGGAATATCCCAGCCTCAGGGTTCCCGAGGATTTCCCGGCATAGTTTCCAGGGGGGAGGGTCACAAAAACCGGGTAAAGACCGCGCCCAACCGGGGGGCCACTTCTCCGGGCATACACCACGTTGGCGGATAAGCCCGGGGGGACTGTCGTGACGGACACTGACTTTGGGGTGCCATCAGACACCTGCCGCATATCGGACAGAGACACCGGAGCCGCCAGCGGAGTGAGGGTGAGGGTGGCGACCGATTCTCCCTCGAAACCGTCTGCCGTGATCGTGGCGCGCACCCGATAGCCACCGGCATCAAGCGGTGTCCCGAAGGACGGGTTGGCTGGCAAAGTTCTCACCGTGAAGATCGGTGCCAGTGCCCCGAAGGCCCGCGACCTGGAAAAACCACCGCGGAATCGTAGCATTCTCGTCTCGTCGACGTCCGAACCCACAAGTGGAGTGTCGTCGGCCAAGGCCACGTTGAGGGCATTGTAGGGTCCTGGCTGGCCAACCGGCTCAAATCCCGATGATTCGGTGTTATAAGCCACCAGGACGGCGATCTTTCCTGAGAGCTCTACGGAGTCGTCAAAATCGAACCGGGTGTTAAACCCAATGCCACCATAGGGATACTCACTTCCATCGTCGAGGGCCGAGGGCCGCCAGGGGATCAAGGTTTGTTGCGTCTTCTGAGTCAGAAGGGTCAGGGAATTCCCCTCGACGCGGTAGACAATGACCGACAGCGGGTGCAGGTAACCGGCCGGGTTTTCACCCGCAAGGGTGGGCCAGTCTATCGCCTTGGCGTAATTCACCATGGCAACCTCAACCGACTCTAGAAAACGATTGCTCCCCCCGAGATTCATCTCCTCACCAAAGGCCTTGTCAGTGGTGAAGCTTCCGAGCCCACTGCTCGCATACGAAGGCTGGGGCACCGCCGGAATGGTTTGAAACACGACCTCGGATTGGCTCCGGGGAACAATCGAAACTTCCACCGACAATCCAGGCGGATCGGTTGAAATCCCAGGGAACTTGAGCTCTCCGTCATACTCCTGAACCCGTTGGTTGATGAAGACCTCGGCTGGCACAGCAGAGGCGAACTGGCAAAGGGATCCCACCCCGACGACGACGGAACAGCACGTCGAGAGAAGCGATTTTTGGGCCCGAGGGAGAAACTTGATCACAAAAAATTTCATTCTGAGAGTTGGGGGTCTTGGGTCGCTCCGGCCTCACCAGAAAGAAGCGGCACACGACCTCTTTAATCTCCCGTCAGAGGACTCCTTTGTAAATCCTGAAGCGGCGCTATTTTGGGGGATGGGTTGCCAATCTTACTTCGCGCATCCCTCTGACTTTTCGCCCCGGGATCGCTCAAATGCCTTTTCGTGTTTCGTCTTTTTGCCAAGTTTTGACTGATATTGGATCACGAATGAGTTACGAGCCATTGATTGAAGAATGTTCATTGTGACAATCACGGGGATTCGCCCAAAGGACTCTCCAGTGGCGTGAGGTCTGCCTGCCATTGGTAAACCTTCAGATCAGATTGCGAGGCCACTTCAAAGACTCTTTGCATCCCCTCCTCTGGCATATCACTGATCGCCACTAAAATTCCATGAAGCGGATATTTCCCTTTAAGATCTTCGATACAATCCAAGCCACCGTGAATCTGGAACCCCTGGAGCATTCGATTTTTCAGATTCTCATTTTCGTCGAGGAACCCGGATATTTTAAATTTCTCAAATTCCGCGGGCGCGGAGTTCTTGAGATAATCAACAAAGAGATTCCCCATCTTCCCCGCGCCATAGACTAGGACCTGCTTCTCACCGTCGCGCGATTTCGTAAGTTTGCGATGCTTGCTATCGACCGCCAGTTCCCGCACCACTTCCGGGATAGCCCGCGGGAGGAGGACGAGCCAGATTGCAAGCTGAGCTCCGATGAATCCGCAGCGGAAGTCCGACCACGTCACGTCATCATTCGTGGCCGCCCAAATGCTTGAGGCAATCAAGCCTCCCACCGTGAGTCCGACCGCCACCAAAAAGAACTCACGTATTGCGGGTCGACTCCAGACACGGCGGTAGATTCTCAGAACCTGAAGAGATCCCACTTGCACGATGACAAACAGGAGCAGATAATTGACCGACCAGACCCCTAGCTCGTTACGCGCCCCAAAGTTGGTTTCGATGACCATTGCCAGAAACCCTGCGGACGTCAGTGCGACAATGTCATAAGCGTAATAGAAGGATCTCAACCCTCTGCGTTTATTGCGGCGCTTCACGGCCAGGTGCAGCAGCGAACCGGTTTGAAGGAGCTCCACTCTGGCGAAATGGCGTATGCCAAAGAGGCCCAGGACCACAAATCCGCACAAGGTGATCACCAGTCCCCGCCCCCCCATGATCAAGGGCACAAAGCACAAAGTGGCAAGAAGCACCGCCAGTCCCTGCAACACATAAGCCACTTTGCGTTGGGTCAGGCCCAACGCAAGAAAACGGTGGTGGAGGTGATCCTTATCCGCCGTGAAAATTCCCCCGCTCTGTTCCTCTCCATGACTCTTTTGGAGATGACCTCGCGCACTGCGACGCCAAACCGCCAAGAGGACATCCAGTAAAGGGACCCCCGCGATGGCGATTGGCAACATGATTGAGCCGATCACCGCCTTCTCCCCTCCAATCTGGGTCGCCGAGGTGGCCAAGAAAAAACCCAACATCATCGACCCGGCATCACCGAGGAAGATCTTTGCGGGATTCAGATTGAACCTCATAAATCCTCCAACCGCCGCCGCCATCGTCAACACCATGACGGCGGTGCTCCCCCGCCCATTTACGAATTCCAGACCGGCGATGACGAACAAGCTGACCAAGACCAACCCGGAGCAAAGTCCATCGAGTCCATCGATTAGATTAAAGGCGTTGATGAGAAGGACGCACCACCCCGTGAAGATGATGCACGAGATTACGAGAGGAAGATCATACCCTAGGATGCTCATCCCCCAAAGCGATGGATCGAGGGAGAAGTAAAGAAGAGCTGCCGCGAGCTGTCCGCCCAGCTTCAACAAGGCCCTCATCCCCTGCCTGTCATCGATAAACCCGACGACCATCAACAAGGAGCTTGAGGCCGTAAAGGCCACAAGCCCCTGGTATGAAATGATTCCGGAAAGGTGTGGGAAGACAAGCGCTCCGCCCCAGGCGATGATAAGATATGAGAGCCAAATCGCAATGCCCCCCGCCCTCGGAATGGGAACCTGATGAACCCGGCGTTCATCAGGCTCGTCCATCAAACCCAAGCGCGGCCCCACCACAATGAAGATTCTCGTAAGAATCATCGAAACAAAAAACGCTGTTGCGATGAAGGCAGCGGCGTAAATCGGGGTAAAAGTTTCCATTGCTTTAGGGAAAAGATACCTAGATAAGGCTTAATGTCTATCTAGACTTATTAATTAAAGGCGTCAATCCTTTCACTCTAAGTGGGCCATAAGCTAAAAAAGTAGCACCCCGATCGATCGACAGCAATTTTGACGATTTCTGAGGCATCACTCCCACCAGAATTCGTGCCGCATGGCTAAGGACAAGATTAAGAAAATTCTCGAAGAACAAAAAGCCAACAATTACTTGAACTTAATGTCATTAATTATTACTCAACATGCCATGTTTAACACAGACAACAAAAAGGCCAACGATCAGGAAATGGAACGGCTTATCGAATTATCCAC
>JAPKDJ010000008.1 GCA_026421245.1 Akkermansiaceae bacterium
ATTAAAAGCACTCGAAGTGTTTTTTGATCGAAATTTGGAAGAGTCTATCTTACAGCTTGACGAGGCCTCTAAAGGATTTTGGGTAAAGTTTTCTAAGCTTTTTGGTAAGTAAACCATGGGCCCTTTCTCAATTTTTCTGTCACCCCCCCCTCCGCTCCAAAAGCGGCCTTAAAGCCCGCATCGCTAAGAAGCCCATCAGCGTTCCACCGTTTCGCTAAGTCGATTTGCCTTTGTCCGATCTTGGCACTCTTCCTTTGGTTCAAGGTCAGCGGCATCATCTCAAGGTTGTAAAGGGCGTTATCCAGTTCGGGACAAACAGATCTCGGTATGATGTGATCACCAGTAACAATCTCGCCGGCATATGGCCCCTTCGCGATAGTCGGTGCGTTGCCTTTTCTAAGCTTAATCATACCGGCCTCATCTATGCATCCGAGGCGTTCTAGGATTAACCGATTACGGATGAGGGATGCACGTTGGACTGCGATTCTCTTAGGCTGAGATAGGCCGTCTTTTTTTCTCATCATCTACAACAGGTTTCTTGTCGGATTCGCCAGGTTTACCTTGAGGTTACTTCTCCAAGTCCTGGATACCATTATCCTAATGGATGTCATTATTCCGCCGTCGTTGTTGTCACGTGGGAAACCATCATATGAATTCTAAGGCGATCATGATGACATGGAACCAGTGTTGTTAAAAAAAAGATGGAATCATGGGCGGGAGTGAGTAAATTACAGGTTGAGATCTTAAAATTCATGAATCCAGAAAACCATCCTCTTGCTGTCGACCGTCGTTCGTTTCTTCGTCAATCCTCCGGAATTGCGGCAGGGTTGGGACTTGGAGCCTTGCCAATTATTGGGGAGGTGAAGGGGAAGAAAAAGCCGGAGTCGGAGACTTTGGTGAAGATGTTTTATGATTCGTTGAACGAGGAGAAGCGGAAGGCAATTTGTTTTCCGTTTGATCACAAGCTGCGGCTCAAGGTGGACAACAATTGGTTGATCACGAAGACGTTGGTGGAGGATTATTCCAAAGATCAGCAGGCCATGATCAAGGAGATCTTTATGGGGCTGCACAGTGAGGAGTATGCGGAGAAGGTTTATGATCAGGTGGAGTGGGACAGTGGGCTGGATGGATTTGAAGGGGGGTCATCGGTGGCGATTTTTGGAAAGCCGGGGACTGGGAAGTTTGAGTTTGTGCTGACCGGGCGTCATTGCACGAGGCGCTGCGATGGAGACTCGGTGGAGGGGGCGGCCTTTGGAGGTCCGCTTTTTTACGGGCACGCGGTGGATAGCTTCAATGAAAAGCCCGATCATAAGGGGAACGCGTATTGGTATCAAGCGGTGCGGGCGAACGAGGTGTATCAAATGCTCGATGGGAAGCAGCGGAAGGCGGCGCTTTGCGGGAAGAGCCGGGGGGAGAAAGGGAATGCAACGATCAAGTTGACCGGAAAGAAAGTGGGACTCGATGGCATCCGCGTGGGCGACATGAGCGGTGACCAAAAGGGGCACGTTCGTAAAGTGCTGGGAGATTTGCTAGCCCCGTTTCGTGAGAAGGATTCCAAGGAGGCGCTCAAGCTGGTCGAGGCCGGCGGCTTGGACAACATCCACATGGCCTTCTACAAGGAAGAGAACATCGGGAAGGATGAGATTTGGGACGTCTGGCAGTTGGAAGGGCCGAACATGGTGTGTTACTTCCGGGGCAAGCCGCACGTGCACGCATGGATGCACATCAGGAAGCCGGTTTAGTCAGGAATTTCACGCGGGGCAGCGAAGGCGCTGAGATGAGGACGATTTCATGAACGGGATCCGCCAGGAGATGGCGGGGATCTTGGCGCGCGCACTTGCCTTCTGGGCGGGAGGCTTGGGAGATGGGGGGAATGTTGAGTGGGAGAGAAGAGCGTTGGTTGAGGTTCCATGTTTGACGGATGGTGGTGGTGAGACCCATAATGGGGTTATGAAGATCTATTGGATTTTAGGCTTGGTGTTGGGGACGATGGTGCTGGCGCGGCAAGCGAAGGAAGGGGACAAGGATGTCAATTATGATGAATCGAAGATCCCGGCGTATGACCTGCCGGAGTTGTTGGTGACGGTGGAGGGAAAGCGGATCACGACGGCGGAGGAATGGCGGGAAGTACGGAGACCTCAGATAATGTCCTTGTTTAGCAATCTGATCTACGGGCGGGTACCGGAGTCGACGGCGTTGGAGGTGAGCTTTCGTGAAGTGAAGAAGGACGAAGGTTTTATGGGAGGGAAGGCGACGAGAAAAGATGTCGATATTCGTCTAAAGACGGAGCGGGGAGAGAAGACGATGCGGATCGTGGTGTATGTGCCGAACGGGGCAAAGAAACCAGTGCCGGCGATTCTGAAGCACAGTTTTAATAACACGCGCTCGAGTGATTTTGACCGGGCTTTTCTCAAGAGGGACTGTTTGAAAAACGGGTGGCCCTTGGGGAAAATCCTTGATGCTGGATTCGCCTTTTGTGCGGTGTATCACGAAGATTTGGTGGAGCACAATGAGGTGGAATTTCGGAAGAGCATCCATGGGTTATTTTATCCGAAGGGGCAGAGTTTTCCGAAAGCCCACGAGTGGGGAGTGCTCGCAGCGTGTGCGTGGGGAGGAATGCGGGCCTTGGATTATTTGGAAACCGACGCGGATATTGATGCGAAACGCGTGGCGGTGATGGGACACTCGAAGATGGGGAAGACGGCACTTTGGACGGCGGCACAGGATGAAAGGTTTGCGATGGCGATCTCGGCGCAATCCGGGTGTGCGGGGGCGGCCTTGTGGCGGCGAAAATCGGGCGAGACGTTGAAGAAGATGGTCACCCGGTTTCCGTATTGGCTGTGTCGCAATGCCCAGAAGTTTGTGGAGCAGGAAGACGATTTGCCGGTGGATCAGCACATGTTGTTGGCGTGTATCGCACCTAGGCCGGTGTATGTGCACAGCGGGGTCGAGGACACCTGGGCGGATGGCCGCGGAGAGTATCTCTCGGCGTATCACGCGAGTGAAGTGTATCGCTTACTGGGAAAGAAGGGGCTGGAGTCGGAGGAATCACCTCCGGTGGGGAAGGCGATGATGGAGGGGGAAGTGGGATATCACATCCGGGAAGGAGGGCACTCGATTGAAGACTCGGATTGGGACCGCTTTATCGAATTTGCGTCCAAGCACTTGGGCGGGAAGAGGTGAGGAGTCTCACTCGGAGCAGCGGGGAAGAGACTTATTTATTCTGTTCTTCTTTTCCCTTTTGCTTCTTCAACCCCTCTTTTGAGGGGAGTTTATTCCCATCAAGTTGTGCGAATGTTTACGGGCGATTGTGTTTGCGAAGACGAGAATTGTTTGTGAGGAGATCGACAAAGTCGGCGGGGTTCATGCCCGAAGTGGCGGGGCGCTTGCGGATGAGGTCGCGGTCGCTGAGGTTGTGGGGACTCAGGGGTTCTTTTTCACGACCGAGGGAGTCGAGGACGAGGCGTCCGAGCTGGCGTCCGATGGGTTGGGCGAGGAGGCCGGGAAGGTGAAGGTCGCCGTGCGGATTGGCTTTGCCTTTTTGGTGGGAACCAGCTTTGGCGCGCCAGGTGGTGTAGAACGGTTCGTTTGAAATGAGGGCGTGTTGATCGCAGATTTTTATTTCGGGATGGCGGGCGATGACCTCGAGGGCCCAGGGATTGATGAACTTTGCCATTGTTTTTTGGGCGCGTCCGGTTGCTCTGTCCGGCTCGGATGGAGTCGTAGGGGCGGGGTAACCGCGCGGGATGGGGGTGGTGGTGACGAAGATGAGTTTCGCTTTCGTTTTTTTCAACTCGGAGATGACGACTCCGAGATCGGACTGGTATTTTTCTTTGGTGTTTTTGGAATCCCAGTGGCCGAAGTTGAATGAGATGACGTCCCAGCAATGCCTGGGTTGGTCGTAGGGGCCGAGCCATTGGACGATGTTTTGGATGCCTTTGGAAACCGGGCCGCAGTTGGTGGGCGGATGGTAAATGTTGAGTTTCCCTTTGAGAGCGGATCGAAGGGCCTGGTCGTAGTTTCCGGAGATCGAGTCACCGATGAAGAGGAAGCGTCTGAGCTTGGAGTCATCTTGGACATTGGGGTCCTCCAACATGCGGAGGAAGACCTGGCGGGCGTGGAAGACGTCGCCTTTGATGTGACCGTGAACGAAGGCTTGTTGGACGAACGGTTTGATGTCTTTTTGACTGAGGAGACCAGTGAAACGGTGTTGTCCGTCGTGTCCCTGGGTGCCAATTTGGACCACTTTGTCGACGATTTGAACATCCATGAATCGTCCGTTTTCCTTGAGAAATTTTCCGGAGATCCAGGGTTCTTTTTCTGTGGGGAGATGGTCGGGGATAGGGCTGGTGTAGAACTTGCCGTCGAAGATGGGTTTGAAGTTTCCTTCGAGGTATTTTTTGACGGCATCGGCGTCTTGAAAGGTTCGTTTGATGTAGAGCTCCCGGGGTAGAGTGTAGGAGAATTTCTTGGAACCCATTTTGAACTCGATCTTGCGGGTTTCGAAGCCGCCCCGCTGAACACGGGTTTGAAGACCGACTTCGGCATTGGGGGTGAGTTGGACTTCGATGGCTCCGTCGGCGTTGTGAATGTAGAAGTTTTTCATCTCCTGATCGAGGGGCGTGATGAAGCCATTGGAGATAAAGTCGCCAGTTGGGGGGTCGGCGTATGAACGCTCGGGGACGACGGTGGAAAAATTGGCGCGGGCGAAGGTGGTGAGGAGGAGGCAGAAGAGAAAAGTTCTCACGAAGTGATCTTTGGTCGGTTCAGAGCGGGGAGACGAATTGTGGGGATTAGTTTTTCAGGGCCTGGTAGACGATGGGTTTGACTGCTTGTTCGAGGTTCCAATTGTAGGGAAGGGTTTGCTCCATGGTCACAACAATGAGGTCATGTTTTGGAGAGATCCAGTAGTGAGTGGAGGCCATGCCGCCCCAGCCGTATTCGCCGATGACCGAATCGGGTGCCCAGCGTTTGTCGGATGCTGTTCGAACCGAAAACCCAAGTCCGAACCCGGTGCCGTGGCGTGTTTCTCCCAGAGAGATCGCGGGGATCTGATCCGGAAGCTGGTTGGTGGTCATGAGCTTGACTGTTTCTTTCTTGAGGTAGCGCTTGCCCTGGAAGGTGCCGCCGTTGGCGATCATTTGGAGGAAGCGCGCGTAGTCGTTGATGGTGGAAACGAGGCCGCCGCCACCGGATTGATGGGCCGGTTGCTGAAGAAATTGCGAGTCTTTGCCTGGTTCGGTGGTGACGAGAAGGCCGTCTCTTCCTCCGAAGACGTCGGCAAGGCGGTGTGCTTTTTCAGCAGGAACGTGGAAGCCAGTATCGGGCATGCCGAGGGGAGTAAAGAAGCGGGATTGGAGGAAATTTTCGAAGGTTTTACCGGAAGCGACTTCGACCACGCGGGCCAAGATATCAGTATTAATACCGTATACCCATTGGGTCCCCGGTTGATAAAGGAGGGGAGCGTTGGCAATAGCTTGGGTCATCTCGGCGAGGCTTTTGTTACGGTTGAGAGGCTGGGCCTTTTTGTAGAAGGCATCGACCGGATGTCGTGACCAACCGTAGGAAAATCCGGCGGTGTGGCGGAGGAGATCGCGGATGGTGGGTGCGGGCTTAGCGGGGACAGGATTGCCGTTTTTTTTCCAGACGGTGAGATTTTTGAATTCGGGAAGGTGTTTGGAAATGGGATCGTCGAGATCGAGTTTCCCTTCGTTGAAAAGCATCATGGCGGCGGCCGAAGTGATGCCTTTGGTCATGGAGTAGATACGAAAGAGGGTGTCTTTTTTAACGTTTTTTTTCTCGGTGCGATTAGCGAGGCCGAACTGCTTTTGGTAAACGATGTGGCCTTTGCGCAGGACAATGATGGATCCGCCGGCGAGGCGTTTTTTTTCGATCAAGTTTTCGACCGCAGGATCGATTCGGGCGAGAGTTTCCGACGACATTCCGACGTCTTCGGGCTTGCCGACCGGGAGAGGTTGGTGGGGGAGTTCCTTTGCGCAGAGCGGGAGGAGGAAAAAGAGGAGGAAGAGATTTGAGATTTGGAATTTGATCACGAATTTTGAGAAGTTGCCGCGCGACTATTGCTTTTTAGGAGTCACTCTTCAAGGCCATGCTTTTGGGCGAAGGCGGTTGAGGTAATTCGAAATTACGGCGTTCCTAGCTGGATCGAAATTCTCGAGCGGCGAGTGACCAATCGACGTCCTTAGGTTCGAGCGGGGTTTTGCGGATGAGGGGTGTTGAGGAAGGGGGAATTGGTCCGAGGGGAAATTTTGAGGAGGCGTTGTAGCGGAGGTTTGGGAAGAGGGTTACGGGTGAGGTTGACTTGCTTCGGAGCTGTGGACTTGCCCACGCTTGTGAAGCGGGGAATCCAGGACCAAGTGGGTTCACCCATTCAGGGCTTTGAGATTGTGATCGGACTAGGCGCTTGGAAAGCGCCGCTATGTTAGAGCTCGGCGAGTTCTTCGGCGAATCCGGCGGAGAGGACGGGGAAGCGGCACCAGGATTTGGGGTCAAGATTTTGGTCGTCGACGTGGAAGGCGACGGCGTAGCGTTCGCGTTTCCATTGGTTGCGGCACCAAAGTTTGTAGAATTTTTTGGTCCAGGCAGTGTGTTCTTCGAGAGAGTATTCTGGGTGGACGATTTGGATGACTTTGCGGGCATCAGCGGGGCCTTTTTTGTCGCGGATGGCGGCGCGTTCGAGGGTGTCAAGAACCTCGTAGGGCATGAGGTCGTCCTCGTCGGTTTGCTTCTCCTTTTGAGGGCGGAGTTCGGCGGTGGGATTTTGGACGTTGATGTGGGAAAGGGCGGGGATGGGGGGAGATTCGGGCAGGCCTTCGGTTTCCATCCAGCGGAGCCATTGGCGGAGATAGTGCTTGTCGATCCCGGCGATGGGGCTGAGGCCTCCGGAGGTGTCACCATCCATGGTGGCGTAGCCGACGGCCGCTTCGGAGCGGTTGCTGGTGGCGAGGAGAAGGGCGTTACGAATGTTAGCAAACATCCAGATGCCGGGGGCGCGAACGCGGGCCTGGATGTTTTGGCGGGTGATATCGTCTTTCTTCCAGGAGAGCTTTCGGCCGAGCACGGTTTCAATTGTATTTTCGTAGCGTTCGACGAGATCGTCGACTTCCCACTCGGCGTAGTCGCAGTTTAAGGCTTGGGCAACGCCGCGGGCGGCGTTGCGAGTGGTGTCGCCGGAGTTTTTAGTGCCTTGATAGGCGCAAAAGAGGAAGAGTTTCATCCAATCTGCAGTTCCCTCCGGGAGGTCGAGGTGGGGAAGTCTATTGCGGACCCCTTCCTCCCCGAGGTCGTGAAGAGCGAGGTCGAGCATGACCTTGACAAAGGTGGAGACGGCGGCGGAGTCGGCCCCGCCACTGAGGGAGACGACGAAGCCGCTGGACCAGGATTTGCGGAGGTAATCGAAGTAGGCGAGAGCCATGGCGCGGGTGAATTCTTCGTCCTTGGACATGGGTGGGACGGGTTCCTGACCGTCCCAGCGGGTGACCTTTGGCCACTCGAAGGGGAGTTCGATTTCGGAGAGGCCCTGGACGTCGATTTGACGACTAACGGTGCGGGCCTGGTGGAGGCGGTTGCGTTCGATATCGACGGTTTTGTGGACGAGGGTGGTTTCGTGGAAAGAGAAGCGAGATCCTTCGGCGACGATTTTTCCGGCAGAGGCGATGAGTCCGCCGCCGTCGTAGATGGCGCGACCGGCTTCGTTGCCGAGAAGGTTGGCATAGACGTAGACGGCGCCGAAGGCGCGGGAGCCTTCGATGACGAATTGTTCGCGGACTTCTTGCTTGGCGAACGCGAAGTGGCTGGCGGAAGGGTTAAGGATGATATCGACTCCGCTGGCGGCGAAGAGGCGGCCGGGGCGGTCGGCGACCCAGGCGTCTTCACAGACTTCGAGGCCGATACGGATGCCGCCGAGTTTGAAGATGGGATCGCCAATGGGGAGATGGAGGTCACCGAATTTGTCATCGACGATGACGCCTTCGGGCCAGGCGTGGAACCAGCGGGGTTCGTAGTGGAGGCCGTCTCCGGCGAGGTTTTTCTTGGCGACGAGGCCTTTAATTTCGCCGTCGATGAGAAGGGCGACGGCATTGTAGACGGCATTTTTGACCCAAACGGGCAGGCCGACCGCGACGACCATGCCCTGGGTTTCGGGGGCGATTTGGACGAGGCTGGCCCAGGCTCGTTCGGCGGTTTCGTGAGAGAGGAACTGGTCCTCACAGCCGTAGCCGGTGATGGCGAGCTCGGGGAGACAGAGGACGGAGACGTGGGCGTCGCGGGCGTCAGAGATGCTTTGAAGGATGCGGCGACGGTTGCCGGACCAGTCGAGGGGGATTTGGTTGAGGCAGCCTGCGCCTACACGGATGGTGTCAGCCATGGCGTCACTCTAAGCGAGATGTGGAAGAAAGGGAAGGCGGAGTCAATCGCGGGGCCTGTGCTTTCGGTAGTTTCATCGGACTTCTCTTTTCTTCCGGCTTCTTTTCGGAAAAGTTTCCATTTGTTTTTGTAATCTCCGACGGTTTATGCGTCTTGTGGTCAAGATCGCCCAATAGAAAACGGCGCTTGAAATTTAGTTGCGTGCAATTAATATGGCAAGCGTGAGCATCCTCTCCAGAATTGAAAAACGAACTCCGGGCCGGAAGCCGGAGGGGATGGCGGCCTGCCTACTTCCATATGAGGAAGGCGGCGAGATCGCACGCGAAGCTTTTCAAGGGGCAGTCGCCCGAACGGAGGAAGCTGGTCTGAAGTGTGCCGTCAATATGGATACCGGTTATGCTGATTATTTGACTGATAGAGAACGCGCAGACGTCCTGAACTGGACGCGTGAAGCCTTGGGCGAAGGGAAGCCTTTTGTAGCGGGAGTTTTTGTTGAAAATTTGGAAGGTGATCTTCTGGACCTCTATCGCCGTGGTGCGGATGCCATTGCCGAAGTCGGGGGAACTCCGATTGTCTTTCAGGCCACTCGTTTTCATGATTGGCCGGCTGAAAAAATCGTGGAGCTCTATCAGCAGATCTGCGAGCCCTACGAATCTGTTCTGGGATTCGAACTGGGGAAAATGTTTGCCCCCAATGGCATGATTTATTCCGAGGAGATCATTCGAGGACTGATGGGGATTCCCTCCTTAAAGGGGCTCAAGCATTCGTCGCTTAGCCGGGGAGAAGAGCTCAAGAGGTTGGCTTTGCGGGATGAAGTCCGCCCTGATTTTAGAATCTATACGGGGAATGACCTCGGCATCGATATGATTGAGTATGGTTCGGACTATCTCCTTGGGCTCGCCGCCTTTTGCCCGGAAAAATTTGCCGAACGGGACCGCTTTTGGGCCGAAGGAAACGAAAATTACTTTGAGTTGAATGATGCCCTCCAATATCTGGGAAACCTAGCCTTCCGCGATGACGTTCCAGCCTACAAGCACAGTTGCGCCGTTTTCCAGCATCTGATCGGGCGGATACCCTCAAGCGAACCACATCCCAGTTGTCCGCGCCGTCCTGACTGGGAAAGGGAAATCATGAGTGATTGTGCGAAACGTTTGGGTTACCTTAGGAATGTCTAAAAACTCGCAGAAAGTGACGATGGCGAAAATCGCCGAACTTGCCGGGGTTTCCAAAGCCACGGTTTCCCGAGCCCTTGGAGGCTCATCATTGATCGGGGACGATGTCAGGGCACATGTCGGAAAGGTGGCCGATGAGTTGGGATATGTTCGACGAACCCAAAAGGGGCACGCCGAGCGGTCGATCCTCACCGTTAAGGTGATTTTACCGGCAAGCGACCAGCGAAGCACCCAGCTTTTTTACAGCTTCATAAATCTCGCCGATGGGTTAAGGGAGGGATTGTTGCCTTCGGGGGCGAATATCATCGTCGAGACCTATCACGATGATTACCGGCCCTTTCCTCATAAGAAAGGAGGGGAAGTGAATGCCTTCGTTTTCGCCTTTCACCGGCCATCAACCGAAGTGATTAATGAGATCAAGGCTCGAGGAGCGGTTTGCGTTGTTCTGAATCGAATCGTCCGGGGTGTTCGCCAGGTGGTCAGTGACCACTGCGATGCTCTTCGCCAGATCGCAGCCCATCTTGCGGAGCGTGGCGTGACCGGAAAGTGTTGTTTTGTAAGTTACAGCGGGATCGAGGATGTCTCGCGTTCCCGAGTGCAAGGTTTCAGCGAAGGGTGCGCGGAACATCAAATTGAGTTTGATCCGGACATCGACTGTTGGACGGCGGTGACTCCCCACGACATCACGCGCGACGAAGTGAAGGCTTGGTACGACCGGGGGGTGAGAACCTTTGTGGGGGTGAACGATGTGGCGGGGATTATTTTGATGCAACAACTCCGAAGCCTCCGTTTGGAAATTCCAAAAGACGTGCGAGTGACAGGCTGCGACCGAGGCCCAGTTCATGAGATTACCCATCCACGGCTTACCACCGTTGATCTCTCCATTCATAATCTTGCGAAAGAAGTTGGTCGATCACTGCAAGCCGAGATTGTCGAAAAACGGTCGACTCGAAACGCCCTTCTAATCAAGGGAGACCTTCTTGTGGGAGGAACTACCTAACAATAATGAGCTACCAAGATCTGGCCGTCCATACCTTCACTACCAAACCTTGGTCCATTGACGAATGCATCGAAGGCTATGCCCGGCGTGGGATCGGAGGCATTTCTATCTGGCGGGAAACAGTGGAGGGGGAAGATCTTTGTTCCGTCGCCAGACAGGTGAAGGATGCCGGGATCAAAGGAATCTCCCTGGTTCGCGGCGGATTCTTTACCGGAAAGACCGAGAAGGAACGCTTCGATGCCCTAGAGGAGAACCGGCAGGCCATCCGGGAGGCCGAGATTCTGGACCTGCCTTCTCTTGTTTTGGTTTGTGGGGCTACGGTGGGGCAAACGCCACGTGAAAACTATGAGCAGATTCGCGACGGAATTGGGGCCCTTGCCGACGAGGCCCGGAATCATGGTGTGCGACTCTTGGTCGAGCCGCTGCATCCCATCTATGCCGGTGATCGTTCCGGGATCTCCTCACTCAAAGTCGCCAATGATCTCTGCGAGGAGTTGAATCATGAAAATGTCGGGATTGCGCTCGACGTCTATCATGTGTGGTGGGAGATGGATCTCGGCGAACAGATCGAACGTTGCGCCGACGGGGGGTGGCTTGATGCCTACCATATTTGCGACTTCAAGCCGGACCAAAGCGATATTCTCCTTGATCGGGGAATCATGGGGGAAGGGTGTGTCGACCTCGTTGGAATCGACCGTATGATGGGAGAGGCTGGCTTTGATGGCCTCCGCGAAGTCGAAATTTTTTCCTCAAAGTGGTGGGAAAGAGATCAAGGGGAGTTCCTTGATGAAATTCTTTCCTCCTTCGACCAAATTTACCGAGACTAATGAGCACAGAAAATACCGAGAGAATCGGCATCATCATGAATGGCGTCACCGGACGCATGGGAACCAATCAGCATCTTGTTCGATCTATTCTTGCGATTCGGGAGCAAGGAGGAGTCCGTCTCGAAGACGGCACTTGTTTGATGCCTGATCCGATCCTCACGGGACGCAACGAAGAAAAATTGAAGAAGCTCGCGGAGCAGTATGGAGTCGAGAATTACTCGATCGATTTGGATGCGGTGTTGGACGATGACTCTTATTCCGTGTTTTTCGATGCATCGGGAACCCCTTATCGGGTTGGTTTTTTGGAGCGTGCCATTGCGGCAGGAAAGCACATCTATTGTGAGAAGCCGACGGCTGTTGATCCGGTGGAAGCGTATCGCATTGCTGATGTCGCGGAGGCAGCGGGAGTGAAGAATGGCACGGTTCAGGACAAGCTTTGGCTTCCGGGCATTCAGGCATTCTTAAAGTTACGAGACGAAGGTTTTTTTGGGGAGATTCTTTCCGTGCGGGGAGAGTTTGGCTACTGGGTTTTTTCCGGTCACGACGAGAATCAATCTGCCCAGCGCCCAAGTTGGAATTACCGGGAAGAGGATGGGGGCGGGATCATCATCGATATGCACTGCCATTGGAGATATATCATCGACAACCTCTTTGGGGAGATTACCGAAGTTTTTACTCATGCCGCGACCCATCTTCCTGAGAGGGTGGGTGAGGATGGAGAGCCCTATGCCTGCACCGCAGATGATTCGGCCTACGCCTTGTTCAAAACCAAGACCGGAGTTATTTGTCAGTTTAACTCGTCATGGGATGTGCGGGTTCGTCGCGATGATCTGTTGACGATGCAAGTTGATGGCACGAAAGGGAGTGCCATTGTCGGGCTCAGAAAGTGCTGGGCCCAGAGTTCAGAAAAGACCCCTCGGCCCGTCTGGAATCCGGATGTCGACAGCCCCATCGATTATTACGCGAATTGGGAAGTTATAGATCCCGGACCTTACGAAAATGCCTTTAAAACCCAGTGGGAGATCTTCCTCAAACACTTGGCAAGTGATGAATCATTTCCCTGGTCTCTTCGTGAAGGAGCAAAGGGAGTCGAATTGGCGGCGAAGTCCTGGGAGAGCCATCACACGGGTTCGTGGATAAAAGTTTAAGAAGTTTTCTTTTCGAACTTGCGTGAGCCCCTTGGAATTGAAGAAGCTTTGGGGAGCACACATTCATTCATGGAAACCGTCCTTCACCTGCCCGACACCGAGAAAGCCTCTTCAATCAAACAAGTTGTCTCCGCGCTACAAGATGCTGATCTTGAGGCGCAACACGACAAGAAGGATTGGGGGGACTGGATTAATCTCCCCCCTAATAAAACGGTGATCAGCATTGCTTCCGAGCGAGGAATGGCTCGTTCTGCAACGGTGGAGTATGCGGAAGGTGAAGATGACCATCTTGAGATTCCCATCATCACGGCTTTTCGTGATCTGGGTTGGTATGGAACTGACGAAGACGGGGAATACCAACTTTAGATGACGGTCGCCGAAGTAGACCCCTGATGCTCTCGCCGACATCTCGAAGATCGAGAAGATGGGCCGAATTGGGAAAAAGGGGAAGACCGCCCGTTGCTAGAAGCGACGTAGCACAGTGTCCTGGTCAAACCGTTCTTCCCGGCCGGGATAGTCGAGGGTATGATGTGATCCTCGTGACTCTTTCCGCAGAAGCGCCGAGTCAACGATGAGTGACGCTGTTGCAACCAGGTTGCGAAGCTCGAGAATGTCGGGAGTTAAGGTGTATCCCCAGTAGAATTCTTTCACCTCGCGGCTAAGGTTCTTGAGGCGATATCCGGCCCGGCGGAGGCGGTTGTCGGTGCGGACGATGGAGACATAATCCTGCAAAGTACGTCGTAGTTCATCCCATGCGTGGTAGATGTTCACGAGTTCGTCCGGGGGAGCGGCATTGCCACTTTCCCATTTGGGAATTTCCGGAGACGAGGGGACTTCCTTTCCCGGAGGATAGAGTCTCATGATCTCGGCGAGAGCCCGGCGAGCCATCACGTTCCCTTCCAACAGACTGTTTGAGGCGAGGCGATTGGCGCCGTGAAGCCCGGTGCAGGCGACTTCTCCCACGGCATAAAGTCCACGAATGGTGGATTTTCCGTGGAGGTCGGTCACCACACCACCACATTGATAATGGGCGGCTGGGACCACCGGGATGGGCTTTTCAAGCGCGTTGTGGCCGTAACCAAGTAGGGTCTCGTGAATGAAGGGGAAACGCTCGGTGAAAGTTTCTCCAAGCGGGGAGACATCGAGGAAGACACAAGGAGCGCCGGTGCGCTTGATTTCGGTATCAATGGCCCTGGCCACAATATCCCGGGGAGCAAGAGAACCCCGCGGATCGTGATCATTGACGAACTGGTGTCCCTCACCATTGATTAAAACCGCTCCTTCTCCCCGAACTGCTTCGGAAACGAGGAAGGATCGTGCTTCCGGCCCGGTCGCAGCTGGGTTGTAGAAACAAGTGGGGTGGAATTGAATGAACTCCATGTTGGCAATGGAGGCTCCGGCCCGCCAGGACATGGCCAAACCATCTCCCGTCGCCGAGTCCGGATTGGTGGTGTAGAGGTAGGTTTTTCCGCAGCCGCCTGTCGCGAGGATGACTCTGGGAGATTCCATGACCCTGACCTCCCCGGTTTTTGTTTCGAGGACATAGGCCCCGAGAATACGGTCATCGGTCACAGATCCCAACTTGCCGGTGGTGATGAGGTCGATGGCGTAGTGGTCTTCGAGAAGGGTGATGTTTTTTGTCTGCTTGGCGGTCTCCACGAGAGAGGTCGCGATTTCGCGCCCGGTGGTGTCTTTGGCGTGAAGGACACGTCGCTCCGAGTGACCTCCTTCTTTTCCCAGGGAGTAACGTTCGGGATCATCGTTGTCCTTGTCGAAGTCGGTGCCCCAAGTGACGAGTTCATCGATGGTTTCGGCGCCTTCATCAATGATGACGCGAACGACTTCTTCGTTACAGAGTCCAGCCCCGGCATCGAGGGTGTCGGAGACATGCTTTTCGCAGGTGTCGTCAGGATCCCGAAGCCCGTGCGGCAGGACGGCCGAGATCCCTCCCTGGGCCCATGCGGTATTGGATTCGAGTAGTTTTCCCTTGGTGATGACGGTCACGCTGCCGTGTTCAGCAGCTTTGATGGCGAAAGAGAGTCCGGCCACACCAGAGCCGATCACGAGAAAGTCAGACATTGAAAGCACGAGGATCGGTTTGAAACTGTTGTTTGGCAATGCGTTTTCTTTTCAACTAGCGGGACGTCCTGTAAGCCCCTAAAAAATACAGAACCTGAAGGAAGATTGTTTGAGCCAATCATATGCAGACCAGGATTCTCCTGCAGATATGCTGAGCTTGATGTTGATTCGTTCGGGCAATGAAAAAGATTTCTATTTCTGCATTGGCGCTTTTCAGCAGAACATCGCTACCGCTTGACACGTCCGGGAACCTTAATCTTGGTTCCCTCTTGAGGCTTAAGGAGTTTGACCTGGCCAACCGGACGAGCTGTTAGGGGACGGGCCCTAACAACGACGACCGGAGTGTTCTTTCTCTGGGTGAAATTACCGTTCCGGGGGGATCAGTTCCCGAGCCTTCTTCCTCAGCTCTCGCGTTGCGGAGACTAGGGTTCGGTCTCCGCCGGCGGAGGGAGGGATGGGTCATCAGGTTTTCAGGCGAACGGATGTTTCTAGTCGCCTTTTTTTTGCCGCATTTTTCGGTGGCCTCCGGAAAGTGATTTACATGATTGAAAAATTCTCAGGAGAGACTATGACTCGAGCTCAAGCTATGAAGTTTTCAATTCTATCGAATCTCGTCGTTTTCTCCGGATTGGTTGCGGTTTCCGCAGGCAGTGAAACCGAATACCGGATCATGCTCGGAAGCTCCGAGACAAGCTCGGTGGAGGCTGTTGTCTCTCAGGTGCCGGCCTGACCGATGTGACCGGGCGAAGGCGGCACCGTGAGTGGCGCAGCAGAGAAAAACCGATTCGTGGTCAGTGGTCGCTGGATCCCTGAGAAAAGTGATGCTGGTCAGGCCTTTTTGAGTTTCAAGTATTGGGCAACCGATGATCTGGGACTTGGCTTCGATTATCGGCCCTTGGTTGATCACCTCAGCGTGACGGCCACCTATCGGCTCGTCGGAGAAGATCCAGGTGGCTGGAGACCAGCGGTGATTTTGGGAACGAGCGTCGATGATTTTTCGGATGGAAGTGATCAAGTGGAATCACGGTCTTACTTCGCGACGGTGAGCAAGGCCCTTCCGGAATTTAAGGTTGGAGGGGTCACACCGGCTCCCTATGTCGGGGCGGTTTGGATCGATAAACTGAATGAGTTTCGCCCCTTGGCAGGACTTAACCTTTCCCACAAGGAAGCATCGCTGATGATTCAGTATAGCGGAACCGACACGCATCTGACCTTGTCCCGTCGGATCAATGATAATCTCTCGGTGAGTGCGATTTACTGGGGAATGAAATACCCGGGATTGGGAATGCGATTGAGTTTTTAAAGGGGCGGTCCGTGGAGAAGCCATTTTTAAAATGAGCATTCCTCTTGAGCCAAACTTCGTGCAATGATTCTTTGATGATACGACGAGAAATCATTCAAAGGGCCATTTGCGTTCCTCTTGCGGTCGCTGTGACTTCCTGTGCCACGGTGGCTGATCTGGCGCTTCGATCGCGGTATCTGATTTGGACCGATCAAATTCTTCGCCAGTTGATACCCTTCTTCCCTTTTCCGCAACAGTATGCGGGAGTGGGACAGTTGAGCCTTTCCAATCTAGTTTTTTTAATGGCCCCTGATTTGGACAAGGTTCGCATTGGGTTGAGGGCCAATGTCTCGGCATCTTCCGTTCTGGGTGAAATGACTGGAATTCCGGCACTTGGTCGTGTTGCAGGGAAAAGCACTTCAGGGACCTGTCAGGTCGCTTGAGGCCTTCATTTATCCGATCTAAAACGATGATTGATCTTAGAAGTGACACGGTCACGAAGCCGACGTCTGCGATGCGTGAGGCAATGTTTCAGGCCGAGGTGGGGGATGATGTTTTTGGGGACGATCCCACGGTCGCTCGGCTCGAGGAGCTGGCTGCCGGGATGTTGGGGAAGGAAGCTGGGATGTTTGTTCCCAGTGGAACCCAAAGTAATCTATGTGCCCTTCTGACTCATTGCGGAAGAGGGGATGAGTATATTGTGGGGCAGACTGCGCATACCTATCTCTTTGAAGGAGGAGGAGCTGCCGTTTTTGGAGGCATTCAACCCCAGCCAATGGAGCAAGAAGCGGATGGGACGCTATTGCTCGAAAAGGCTGCCGAACTCGTGAAGCCGGATGACTATCACTACGCCCGGACCCGGCTACTTTGTCTTGAGAACACGACCTGGGGGAAGGTCTTGCCAGCGGCCTATCTTGATCAGGTCGGAAGTTTCGCGGAATCCAACGCACTGTCGCTTCACTTGGATGGTGCGCGAATCTTTAATGCAGCAGTTGCTTCCGGGGAATGTGTGTCGAAGCTGGCAGATCCCTTTGATTCAGTTTCGGTGTGCCTCTCGAAGGGACTGGGTGCTCCGGTCGGTTCGGTCTTGGTAGCTTCGAAAGCGTTTGTTAAGGAAGCGAAGCACTGGCGGAAGATGTCGGGAGGGGGAATGCGTCAATCGGGAATCCTGGCGGCAGCGGGAATAGACGCTCTGAAAAACCACGTGACCCGCCTGGCTGATGACCATGAAAACGCCCGGAGGTTGGCTGAAGGACTTGCGGAAATTTCCGGAGTTCATGTTGATCCCGTGCAAACGAATATGGTCTTTTATCAAACGACTCATGGTGATCCTGCAGTGGTGGCAGAGCAGCTTCGGGCAGTGGGGGTTCTGATCGGCGGATATATGGGCGGGAAGGTCCGCCTTGTGACCCATCTTGGAGTGACCGCTGGTGATATTGAGAAAGTGCTCCGTGTCTTTCGATCCGTTTTCGATTAGAATACCAAACAGTTTCACCCCATGGCCCCATGAAGAATCAATTGAAGTTCTTGAGCCTGTTTTTTTCCTTGGCGACCCTCTGGTCCTCCTCCCAGGCCGCGGAGCAAAAGAAACCGGTGAAGGTTTTCATTCTCGCCGGGCAATCGAATATGCAGGGCAAGGCCGCGGCCTATACCTTGGATGCAGTTTTAAATGATCCGGAGCGCGCAAAGCCATTTGAGCATCTCAAAAAGGATGGGAAGTGGACGAGTAGGAACGATGTCCGGGTCACCTTTCTTGATAATCCTGGACGCGGTGGATTTTCAACTTTTGGACCATTGACGGTAGGGTATGGATCGGGAAAGACGATTCGAAATGAAAGCGGCAAAAAGATTCCTCATCCGGGCATTGGGCATGTATTAGGAGACCACTTTGACGAGTAGGTTATACTGATCAAGGCGGCATGGGGTGGGCGTGCGGTAAAATATTCCTTCAGACCACCAAGTGCGATGCCGGATGATGAGGTCATTCAAGATTAGGTCGCCGCCATCAATTCCAAGCGCGATAAAGCGATTCGGAAAGCCGGGGAGAACCCGAATCCCAAGAGAAAGGCCAAGCCAATACCGCCAGTGAGAACCTTCGAGGATCACAAGGGTAAATACGGAACGGATTATCGAAAGGTCCTGTCCGAGACACGCAAGGTCTTGGGCGATTTATCGAAGTATATTCCTGAATACGATTCCGAACAGGGTTATGAAATCGCGGGATTTATTTGGTTTCAGGGGTGGAACGACGGTGTGGGGCAGGGAAATCCGGACTACACGGAGCAAATGGCCCACTTTATTCGCGATGTAAGAAGGGTCTTGAAAGTGCCGGGAATGCCCTTCGTGATCGGAGAACTGGGAACCGATGGAGTTGAAGCGGGCGGGTGGATTGAGACTTTTCGCAAGCAGCAGGTAGAGATCGCGGCCAAAGAGGAGTTTCAAGGGAATGTGCTCCTCGCCGGGACCGCCCAATATTGGCCGGCAAGTCAAAAGATAATGGAGGGGAAATGGGAGGTTTTTCGGGCCGCCGCCAAAGTGAACTCGGACAAAGCCAAGGATGATACCTCGCGGCTGGATCCGGGCGAGTATTACAGGATCAACTGGGAGGAAAAGTATCAGAAGGAACTCTCGTTCACTTCCGACAAACGTTACCACTATCTGGGTTCGGCAGCGTGCTATTACCAGATGGGAGAATCGATGGGAAAGGCGATGGTAGGGGTGGTGAAAGGGAAGTGAAAAGATCTTCCTTTAGGGTCGAACTTCCGGCCGTTTGATTAGGTGTTTTGGAAGGATGAAATCGAGGTCAATCTGTGAAAAAGGTTGGACCTTTCATCGAATGTGGATCGGGCGCGAGATCATTTTTGGCGTGAATGAGAGGATACGACCCGCTTCAGTCTGGGAGATGGGCCCTTCCGAAACGTAGTGTTTCAGAGAGGGGAAAGTCCGGGGTTTCGTTTTAACGTAATGCACCACGATTTTTTGGAGGCGGTCATAGGCGAGGGAGGTATCGTCTCGATCTCGCCAACATAGGAGCAGCGGATATGGGGGGCAGTTGTGCGGTTTTTTAAAAGCTCTAAAAAGTCGGTTGACACCTACAAGTCCGATGCGTTGTTAGCGCGTAATGAAAAAGTCATCTCAAATTCCAACTTTGGCTGCGGCCTGTTTTTCTGTTTTCCATCTTTCGGCTTCAGCCGCGGAGGATTCAATTTATGAGTTCGACCGTGAAGAGGTCAAGGCGGCGGGATGGCGTGTCGTAGACGACGGTGTGATGGGAGGGCGGTCGAAGGGGAATTTGCAGATCTCGGATGAAGGAGTTCTCACTTTCGAAGGAACTCTCTCTTTGGAGAACAACGGCGGATTTTCTTCGTTGAGGACCGATTCGCTCAAAAAGGATCTTAGCGGTGCCAAGGGATTGGTTGCCCGGGTGAAAGGGGACGGCCGGACTTACCAGCTTCGAATTGGAACTGACGCCCGCTTTCGGGGAATGGAAGTCTCCTTCATGGCAGAGCTGGTCACTGAGAAAGACAAGTGGACCGAGGTCAAGGTTCCCTTTGAGAAACTCAGCGGAAGCTTCCGTGGGATGAAACTGAAGGATGAGGCGTTTGACCCGGCGAAGGTCAGTCGTATCGGGCTTCTACTTGGCGATAAGAAAACTGGGCCTTTTAAGCTCCAGGTCGACTGGATCCGCGCTTATGGAGTCGCTTCCGGAGCCTCGGATGTTGTGGCCACCGCCCTTGCAGACGGACGCTTCGGGACTCTCGCCACAGCCCTGACTGAGGCCAAGTTGGTGGAGGTTCTTCAGGGAGAGGGACCTTTCACAGTTTTTGCGCCGACAGACAAGGCCTTTTCAGCACTTCCAAAAGGAACGGTTGAAAGTTTGTTGAAGCCGGAAAATCAGGATCAGTTGCAGGCGATCCTGAAATACCACGTCCTTGCGGGTAAAGTGGAACTTGCAGGTGCTCTTGCTGCCAAGGAGGCAAAGACGGTCCAGGGGGAGTTAGTCAAAATTGGCTTCTCGGAGGGAAAGGTGCGAGTGAATGAAGCTGCGATTATTGAGGCGGATGTCTTGTGCTCGAACGGGGTGATTCACGTCATCGATTCCGTGATCCTTCCTCCGAAACCAGCCAACGATATTGCAAGTGTCGCCAAGCGGGCTGGATCTTTTAAGACGCTGCTCGCTGCGATCAATGCAACAGGTCTCGATGATGTCCTTTCCGGTAACGGCCCGCTGACTGTTTTTGCTCCGACGGATGACGCCTTTAAGGCGCTCCCTAAAGGAACGGTTGAGGATCTCTTAAAGCCTGAAAATCAAGAGAAACTCCGGGATATTCTGGCCCTCCACGCGGTGTCGGGAAAGATCTCGGCTGGCGATGCTCTCAATGCCAAAAGTGCCAAGGCACTGAACGGAGGTTCCTTGGAGTTCACAATTGAGGGGGGCATGTTTCGAGTGAACGGAGTGACGATCTTGAAGACTGATATTGAGTGTGACAACGGAGTGATCCACGTCATCGATGCGGTGCTTCTTCCGTCAAAGCCTAAAGCGAAGAAGCAATCGGCCGGGGCAACGGCATCGAGCCCCGTGGAGTTGATTGAGTCGGCAATTGATCGTGGGGTTTCGATTTTCAACAGCGGTGATCATGGGCAGTGTGCCGAGATCTACCGTGCTTGCATGGTCTCGTTGTCCGAGAACGATCAATTGGATCCCAAAGTTGGCAAAGTCGTTCGGATGCTGGTCGAACGGACCAATAAGGTTGAGAGTGATACCGAAAGAGCCTGGTTGCTTCGGGGAGGGCTTGATCAACTCTACGCGCTCCTCGCGAAAAATTAACGAAGCCTGCCGAGGGCTTGGATCCCACTCCAAGAAAGAAAGCATCCGGGTTTTTACCGGATGCTTTTGTGTGTTGAGAGGGGCTGCTTGGCCGGAAAGAAGTAGGAGATACGCTTAATACTTCAGCCCGAGGTCGTTACTGCGAATTTCGGCGAGCTTGCCTCGCATCTTTTTTCGGAAGCGGGTGAGGGTTTCGGCATGGTTGGGATCTTTGGCGAGATTGGTGTATTGGAGGGGATCTTTCTTCATGTCGAAGAGTTCCTCCCCCTTGCTGCCACTCTTGCCATATTGAATGTAGGCCCAGTCGTGCTCGCGAAGGAGGAATCCTTTGCCGTTGACGCTGAAGGCTGCGTCGCGGACTTGGTACTCCGAATTGTCAAAGACCGGTGAGATGTTTTTTCCCTGCAAGCGGGAGGGAACCTCAAGTCCACACATGCTTGAAAGGGTGGGGTAGAGGTCGAGCAGTTCGACCAGTGATTGGCAAACGGCGGGCTTCTTACCTGGAACGCGAATGATGAGGGGGATGGCAGCAGATTCGTCATGCAAACTGACCTTGGCCCAAAAGTCGTGTTCGCCGAGGTGGTAGCCGTGGTCACTCGTGAAAATGACAATGGTGTTGTCATCAAGGCCGGCTTTGGTGAGGGCATCAAGCACTTGTCCCACCATGCGGTCCATGTAGACGACCGAGGCATAGTAGCCGCCGACGGCTTTCTTCTGACGGCGAACATCCATCTTCATGTTCTTACTCGTCTTGTAGTTGATACCCATCTTGGGAATGTCTTCCCAATCACCCTTCACCTTTTCGGGCAGTTCCATTTTTTCGTAGGGGAGGAAGTCCTTGTAGTCTTTGCGGGGAGCGACGAAGGGGACGTGGGGGCGGACGAATCCCACCCCTAGAAAGAAAGGTTTTTCAGTGTCTTTGTGCTTCTCAATGAGTTCCACAGCTTTGGCGGCGGTCCTGCCGTCCGAGTGGACGAGGTCGTCTCCGTCGGCTTCGACAACAACGAAGGTGTTTCCTCCAACGGGTCCGGGCTTCTTGCCATCGGGATTGTTTTCGAGGGTTTCGCCATCGCCAGGAGCACGCCATTCAGGGCCTTGGGAATTAAAGCGCTCGGTCCAGGAGATGGGATCATCAGCACCATCGGTTCCTTTCTCAATTCCAATGGGAACACCCATGTGGAAGATTTTAGAAACGCGGGCAGTGTGATATCCTGAATTTTTAAAGTGCTGGGCCCAGGTTGCGCGGTCACCGATGGCCGGCCGGGGAGATCCGTAACCGAGCATTTTGATGGCATGGGGATAGTAGCCGCTCATGAAAGAGGCCCGTGAAGGCCCGCAGTAGGTTCCCTGACAGTAGGCGTTGGTGAAACGCGTCCCCTGGGTCGCGAGACGGTCGATGTTCGGCGTTTTGCAGACTTCATTGCCATAACATGAGAGAGCGGTCGCGGTCAGATCATCGGAGATGATGAAGAGGACGTTCATCTTTTCTTTTGCCGTGCCGAGACACGTGAGCAGCAGGGCGATGACTGGTATGAGAGACCTCGATGATTTCATGAAGGCGAGCCATAGCAGTGGAGGGGGAATTTGCCGAGGAAGTTGATTTGATTTTGGAAGATTTTTTTGTGAATGTGACGCCTGCTTATGAGAGGTCCTACTTCATTTTTCTTTGCCTTCGTTCTTTTGTTCCCCGGCCCGCTTGTTGCGGTACCGCTTTTAAAAATGACCTCGCCAACGGACTATCAGGTGGTTCAGAGGGACTCCAAGGAAAGCGGGAGAGTCAAAGTGGAGGGTGAATTACCAAAGGCCGCAGCTGAGACTGGGACTGTCGAAGCCAGATTAGGGGGTAGGAGTTGGCAGGAGGTGGGCAAAGTGGCGGCAGGAGGCACTCAATTTGAGGGATGGCTGACGGCCCCGGCTGGGGGCTGGGGAAAGCTTGAGGCGCGGGTTCTTTCCGGTGAGAAGATTCTGGCTCAGGGGGGCGTCGAACATGTGGGGGTTGGGGAGGTTTTTGTGATTGCGGGACAATCGAACTCGGCCAACCACGGTGAAGAGCGGCAGAAGGTGACGAGCGGGATGGTATCAACTTTTGATGGAAAGGCATGGCGGATTGCCGACGATCCCCAGCCCGGTGCGAGTGGTGGGGGAGGGAGCTTTATTCCATCTTTTGCCGATGAGATCGCGAAGCAGTTCAAAGTGACGGTGGGAATTGTTTCCACCGGGGTGGGAGCCACCAGCGTGCGGGAGTGGCTTCCGAAAGGTGAGACGTTTCCTAATCCCCCGACGATTTTAAATAAGGTGGCGAAGCTCCCGGGCGGACGTTGGGAGAGCAAGGGAGGGACTTATGCTAATTTCGTGGCACGAATGAAATCGCTTGATAGGAATGGCTTTCGCGCTGTGCTTTGGCATCAGGGGGAATCGGATGCGAATCAAAGGGATTCCTCACGCACCCTGCCGGGGGAGCTTTATCAGGAATACCTGAGTAAGATCATCAAGGCTTCGCAGGTTGAGATTGGCTGGAAGGTTCCTTGGTTTGTTGCGCAGGTAAGTTACCACACTTCCGATGACCCGGGGTCGCCGGAAATTCGGGCTGCGCAGAAGGCAGTTTGGGAAGCAGGAACTGCCCAACAAGGTCCTGATTCAGATGCCTTGACTGGAGCCAACCGGGACAATGGCGGCAAAGGTGTCCATTTCAGTGGTCCGGGATTACGGGCGCATGGTTTGGCTTGGTCGGAGAAGGTTTTGCCTTGGTTGACGGCACAGGTTGGCAAGAAGAAGACAAAGGTTTTCATCCTTGCCGGGCAGTCAAATATGGAAGGTCAGGGCGTGGTTTCGATGGATCACGAAGAGCACTACAACGGAGGAAAGGGGAACTTGGTTTGGTCGATGGAACATTCGAAGAGCCGGGGGAAAATGAAGCATCTTCGTGATGAAAAGAGGAAGTGGGTGAAGCGTGATGATGTTGAGATTTGTTTTGAAGCAAAGGAGAAGAAGCGTCGTGGCCCCTTGACAGTTGGTTACACCGGCTACGGAGGAAGCAGTCATATCGGCCCGGAGCTTCAATTTGGTCATGTTATCGGGGATTACTTTGAAGAGCCGGTCCTGCTGATTAAAACCGCATGGGGAGGGAAGAGTCTGCAAAAGGATTTCCGGCCTCCGGGTTCGGGTGGTGAGACCGGTGAGTATTACCTAAAGATGATCGAGGAGGTTCGAGATGCCCTCTCAGGCTTCGAAGCGGGAGCGTTTGAAATCGTGGGGTTTGTCTGGATGCAGGGCTGGAATGACATGGTTTCTCAGGAAGCCACGGCCGAGTATGAGGCAAATCTGGTGAACTTTGTGAAAGATGTCAGGACCGAGTTTTCATCGCCCGGCCTTCCGTTCGTGATTGGTGAACTGGGGAATGGAGGACCTGCTCCGGAGGGATCTGGAATGTCGAAATTTCGCGAAGCCCAGATGAGGGCAGTGGAGAAAATCGAACGTGCGGAATTTGTAGGAACCCAGGAATTCTCCCGGCCCAAGGAACTCTCGCCTAACACCGGCCATGGGCACCATTGGTTTGGGAATGCCGAGAGCTATTTCCTCGTTGGTGATGCACTCGGGCGTAGGATGATCAAGATGTTTGGAGAGTAGAGTTTGCCTTGCTCACCGGACTGAAGTGTCGATTGTCTTTGTCATGAAGCCTTACCTGAAGCTGGCAGAGTCAACGATGCCCGATGGCACGATCTATTCGCTCCACGAGCATGATGGTAAGATTTACCTCAAGTATAATGGTTTCGAACTCATGAGCACGGCGCTCACGTTCTCCGAGCAGATGCTGGCGGATGTGGGGTGTCAGGCCCTCACGGAGGGAAAAGGGTCGCGGCCGGCTCATCCAAGAGTGCTGATCGGTGGATTGGGACTGGGCTTCACTTTGAAACGAACCCTGGAATTGGTCGGGAATCCGGCAACGGTGGCTGTCGCAGAGCTGATGTCCCCTTTGATCGAATGGAACCGGACATTTCTGGTCGAACACAACGGACCGCTTTTGGAAGATCCGCGAACGGCGATTATTCAGGGTGATCTTTTCAACATCGTGTCGGATGCCAAGCCGGGGTCCTACGATTCGTTGCTTCTCGATATTGATAATACTCCCGACGACTTGATCACTTCGGGGAATGCCCGCCTTTATTCTCCCGGATTTTTCGATAAGCTTAGGAATGTCATTACGGCCGAAGGCAGCATTGCCTACTGGTTGTCGGAGCCAGCTCCCAAGTTCAAAAAGAGTCTCATCAAAGCGGGCTTTCAGGTGGAGGAATTTGCCTCCAAGCCTCACGAAAAGTCCAAGCGCTCACGCCATTGTATTTTGCTGGCAAGACGCCGCCGCTGAGAGCGGGGAATAAACTCTACGATTCAATCTCTATTCTAATACCCATGCTCAACTGGAACACGATTATTAAGTTTGCCGCCGAAGGGAACCCCGAGCCGGATCGCGAGGTTCACAGGTCCGAGGAGGAATGGCGCGCCCAGCTCACCGAGGAGCAATTCCATGTGACCCGCCAACATGGAACGGAGCGGCCGTTTAGTTCCGGGATGTGCGAACTCTTCGAACCCGGGAAGTATGCCTGCGTGTGTTGCGACACCCTCCTTTTTGGGGCGGGCGAAAAGTTCGACAGCGGGACCGGGTGGCCTTCTTTTACCCAGCCGGCAAGAGTAAACGCCATTTCCTACCGTCAGGATGACTCACTTTCTTCCTCGAGGGTCGAGACGCTTTGTAACACTTGTGACGCGCATCTCGGGCATGTCTTTCCCGATGGTCCTGAACCCAGTGGATTGCGCTACTGCATGAATGCGGTCGCGTTGAAAAAAGTGGAGGAGGAAGATGCGATCGCGACCTTTGGAGGTGGTTGCTACTGGTGCACCGAGGCCATGTTTCAAAACCTCAAAGGAGTCATTGCCATTGAGAGCGGTTTTAGCGATGGAGAGCTTATCGATCCGAGCTATCAAGAGGTTTGCACCGGAGAAACCGGCCATGCCGAGGTCATCCAAGTGTCCTATGATCCGGAGGTGATTTCCTACGAGGAGCTAATGCGCGTTCACATGGGCACCCACGATCCTACCACGCTGAACGCTCAGGGAGCTGATGTCGGCACCCAGTATCGTAGCATGATTCTTTACCGGACTGACGAGGAGTGCCGGATTGCCGAGGAGGTGCTCGAAGAGCTTTCCGATGCTTTCGATTCCGAGATCGTGACCGATTTAAAACGGTTTGAGATTTTTTACCCGGCCCCTGTGGATCATCACAATTACTACAATGACAATTCGGAGCAAGGTTACTGCCAGGCCGTAATCTCTCCGAAGCTTGTTAAGTTCCGTAAAACCTTCCAGCACCTCCTCACGTCCTGTGATTGAAAAATTTGACCTCATCATTCTGGGACGACGACGATTGGCCATGCCCTCTTTTCGCATCCCGAGGTGGCCTCGGTGGGCTATACCGAAGATGATTTAAAGGCTACCGGAATGGAGTTCGTTGAGCTATCAGCCTGGATCATTCCTAACGCCTCTCGCGATGAAATCGCGGGGTGGGATGATGGATCCTTGAAGGTGAAGACTTCCGCTCCTCTGGAGCCAGAAAAGGCAAACAAAGCAGTTTGCCTGATCTTGTCGAAACACTTGGGACCTACAAACCGGTCGATTGCAGTGGCGCAAGGGAAAGCCAGTCAAAGCAAGCGGCCTCTCCAGGTGGCTTCTTGATTGGGATGTTCATAGGATGTGAAATGATTTTTTTGCCCCAAGTATTTGTGCGCCGTTGTGTTTAAGGGATTTTGAGTTCTGTGAGTTGGCGGGCCGCGGTGCCGGCAAAGTCACGGTTGGCTGCGGGGGAAGCCGGGGAGGGGTGAAGGATTTTTCCGAGCTCGTGGGTGTCGTTTTTAACGTTGGCCAGTTGCTTTTCGGCGAAGGCGCCGATGCCGATGAGTGTATCGGGTTGGAGGGTTTCGACGATGCGAGTGAGGTGCTTAAGGCAGGCCTTTTCAACTGGATCCATGGATTCGCGCGGGAGCTTGTCGGGGGTGAGATTTGCGCCGGTGTCCTTCATCCAAACGAGAGGGCAGAAATTGGTAACGAAGTGGTCCTCGAAGAAGTGATCGGCTGAGTCAAAGAGCTTGGCGAAGAGCCCCCAGAGGCGGCGGCCGGAGACCTCGGAGCGTTCACAAGCGAATCCGGTGATCGGGCGCTTAGGGTGTTCTGGATCGGGTTTTTCGACCGGACCGGAGATGCCCATCCAGTCGCGAACATGGGGGATTTCGCCGAAAGGAACTCCGGTTTGGGCCATGCCATAGGGACCGGGGTTCATTCCGAGAAAGAGGGCTTTTTTTTCTCCGCTTCCGAAGCGGGTGAGGTACTCGCAGTGCCGATCCCAAGCGTATTCGAGCGGGTTATAGGTGAAGGCGACGGGATCGGGAAAGGTGAGTCCGCGGAGTTCCCTGCGGAGGTCATCGGCAGCGGCAATCAGGGGGTGTTTGCTCACGAGGTTGCTACTTGGAGTTTGGACCATTGACCGATGGAGGCATCTTCTTCCTGTTCCTTGCAGTCGACCAGAATGACGAGGTTGTCACGAACTTCATAGATCGCGTCTTGTTGGCATTGGCGGCCCAGTGCGATGGCTTCGGAGCGCGAGCATGCGATGCCAACGCCGGCTTCAGCATGGTCTTCACATTGACCGGTCACGGGAAAGTTGCCCCAACCGGAAGAGGAGATTTTTTCGAGAAGGATCCCGTTCATTTTCTGATTCTCTTCGTCGCTCGCGATGCTGCCGAAGGGATTGTGAGCGGTGACGATGTAAAATATTTCGGGCAGCGACTGGTCGCCCAAGACGGTGGCGAATTGAGTCTGGGTGTATTCTTCCTTCATGAGACCGAGTGCTTCTTGAGATCCTCGAGGTCCACGAATTCGAGTGAGACGACCGAGGTGGCATTGAGATCGACTTTGGGAGCACAGCCGTGGTCGAAGGCCTCCTTCCAACGGAGGACGCAGAGGCACCAGTGGTCGCCGGGCTTGAGTCCCGGGAAGGAGAACTCCGGACGTGGAGTGATGAGGTCGTTTCCTTGTTTCTTGCTGAAAACCAAAAATTCTTCAGTGAGAACGACGCAGACGCAATGCAGCCCGCGGTCGCCGGCTCCGGTCCGGCAGCAGCCATCGCGAAAGAACCCGGTCATAGGGTTGGTGGAACAAGTGGCTAGTTCTTCGCCAAGGACGTTGAGATTCGACATGGAATGACCTTGGTCGGGGTTGGGGAAACTGGCAAGCCGGAGAGGAGAAATTAGGGCTGTCGTGTCGAATGAATCGCGATAGATTTAAGGGATGAAATTTTTTCCTAAGACGATTCTCGCCGGAATTGGTTCGATGGTGATCCAACTGGTCTATTCCGATGAGACGGTGGTGAAGGAGATCTTACCGTCTGAGGTCGAGTCAGCCTGGCAGAGGATTGCGTGGAAAACGGATCTTTGGGAGGCTCGCGAAGAAGCGGCTCGGACTGGCAAACCGATCTATCTCTGGGAGATGGACGGGCATCCGCTCGGCTGTGTCTGAAACAATGGAGTGGCCGACAGGTTGTTGGTCTTTGCGAATGACGAGGTGCAGAAGCTTCTCAAGGAGGAGTTTGTCGCAGTCGCGGCGGATGATTGGTATCAACGACGCAGGAAGGACAAGGTTGGAGAGTTCTTTTGGAAGGTGGCAAGCCAGGGGCCGCGTGATCCCAATGCGACCCAGCAAGGGCATTATGTTTTTACGGCGAAAGGAAAGTTGCTTGGATTTAATAATAATCGGGGCCCTGAGAAGCGATTAGCGATGATGAAGGGCGCCCTCAAGAAGTGGAAAGAGTTGTCTGAGATAGAGAAGAAGGTAGAGGTTCCGAAGCTTGGAAAGAGTGACCAGCGCTACCATCACGAACTTCCAGAAGGAGGGCAGATTGTGAAGGTCTTTACCCGTTGTCTTGAGGAACGCGAAGGCCGGTTGCAAAAACTTGCCGGGGATAAAGTTGGAAATCAATCGGCGGTTGATCACCTTTGGTTTCAGAAAGCCGAAGTGGAAGAGTTGGGCAAGTTGATTGCTGATGGGGGTGGTGAGATTCCAGAGTGGCTTTCGCTGAGGATCGCCAAGTTTCATCTCCGGGATAACACTCGGGGTGAGCCACGGGATTGGAAAAAAGAGGAGATTAAAGAATGGTCCTTGAAGGTGGATGAGAAGGGGGAACTGAGCGGTAAGTTTCTCATCGACTCGGCTGACGGAAAATTAGGATTTCAGGGGGAGATTCAAGGAGCTTTGGCGATAGGGACGAGTCGTTTGACGAGATTTAATCTGCTGGTGACCGGCAAACACTGGGGCAGTGGAACCTATACCGGTGGCGCAAGATCTGGGAAGACTCCACTGGGGCAGGTGTTCCAGTTGAGCGATGGGAAAGAAGCTCGCGATCGCATTCCGCCGCAGGGAATTCGATGGGCTCCGGGGTATTGGTCTCCGGAAAAATAAGGAGCGCGGCGTTCGTTGACGAGAATGAGATCTCCTTGGTGGTGATCCATGAATTGGTTCATGGCGCGGAGTCGAATTCATCGTAGAGGCCGATGAAATTTTGGGTGACGAACCAAGGGAAGTGGGGCTTGTCGAGGCCCACGGCCTGAGAGTGTCTGCCGTAGGGCGCGATCTAGTCGTTCAAATCATCAACCGTGATGAAGATGACATTGGATTGGGTGGCGTCGCCTGTGCCTGATGGATATCAGGGTAGCTAGGAGCGGGAGGAGGGCCTTTTTTAAGGGCCATCTTTTGGGAGAGAGGGGAAGACGGGGGGGCTTCGGGGAAGGAATAGAAATGAGCGCCTAGATGACGTTAGGCGCTCTATGGTAGGGTGTCACGACTTATGGAGCGAGCTCGGTTTCCAGCTTTTCGATCTGGGCACTGAGGTCTTCCCACCTGGAGAAGGTGGTTTCGAGTTTTTTGGAAAGCTTCTCGTAGGCGTTGGTGGTTTCGCGGAGCTTTTCGGAATCGGAGGAGACTTCGGGCGATTCGAGATGGTCGGTCAGCACCGCTTGGGCGGCTTCGAGTTCGGCGATGGTGGTTTCGACTTTCTCGAATTCCGACTGCATAGGCTTTAGGCTTTTATTGCGCTTCTCGCGGTTTGCGGCGTCGCGTTTACGGCGTTCCTTTGCGTTGAGTTGCGGGCCTTTCTTCTGGGGGGCTTTGGGTGAAGAGGAGGATTTACTTGGAGCTTGGAAAGAAGTGCCTCTTTCCTCTTCTTCAACCTTGTCGAGGTAGTAGGTGAGGTTGCCGGCGAACATGCGGGGGTCTTCGTTGGGGCGGAATTCCATCGTTTTTTGGACGATGGGGTCGAGGAAGTTCCGGTTGTGAGAAACGATGAGGAGGGTGCCGGGGTAGTCGATGAGGGCTTTCTGCAAGATGTCCTGCGATTGCATGTCGAGGTGGTTGGTGGGCTCGTCAAGGATGAGGAAGTTAGCAGGGAGGACGAGCATGCGGACGAGGGCGACGCGGGATCGTTCACCACCGCTGAGGACGCCGACTTTCTTGAAGACGTCGTCTCCTTTGAAGAGGAAGCAGCCGAGGACATCGCGCGCGGTCATTTTGGAGCCGCGCGTTTGGATTTGCTCGACGGTTTCGATCACGGTGAGATCAGGGTCGAGTTCGTCGGCGTGGTTTTGGTTGAAGAAGGAGGGGAGGGATTTGGGCCCGAGTTCGTGGTCGCCGGTGGAGGGGGCTTCTTCGCCGGTGACCATGCGGCAGAAGGTTGATTTTCCTGCGCCGTTGGGGCCGACAATGGCGATCTTTTCGCCGCGAGTGACTTCGAGGTCGAGTTCCTTAAAAACGATGAGGTCACCGTATTGTTGGGCGGCTTTTTCGAGCTTCGCAACGAGGTGGGTCGAGGCGGGGGGATTTGGGAATCGGAAGGACATCACCGCGTCCTGGGAGTCGATCTGGATGCGCTCGACTTTGGCGAGTTGCTTGATGCGCGACTGGACTTGCGAGGCTTTGTTGGCCTGGGCGCGGAAGCGGTTGATGAACTGCTCGGTTTTGGCGATCTCGCGGTCTTGGTTGACTTTTTGTTTTCGGAGATTGTCCTGACGTTCCTTGAGCTGGGTTTCGTAGGAGGAGTAGTTGCCGGTGAATTCCTCGGCACGGCCGTGGTGGAAGGCGATGGTACGGGTGGTGAGGCCGTCCATCATGGAGCGGTCGTGGGAGATGAGGACGATAGCGCCTTTGTAGCTGTGGAGATAGTTCTCCATGAAGCGTTGGGCGTTGATGTCGAGGTGGTTGGTGGGCTCGTCGAGGAGGAGGATTTCGGGCTCGGCAAGAAAAAGCTTGGCCATTGCGATGCGCATTTGCCAGCCGCCGGAGAATTCGCCGCAGTCGCGTTCAAGGTCTTTTGGCTTGAAACCGAGTCCGCTGAGGACGGCCTGGATCTTCGGGCGCATGCGGGCAGGGTCGTGTCCGTCGAGGCGGAGTTCGAGTTCCCCGATTTTGTTGAGGAGATCGGAGAAGGGGGAGGAGCGGGGATCGAGATTCTCGAGTTCGGCTGAGAAACGGTCGATTTCATCCTGGATCGCCTTGGTTTCGGCGAAAGCGGATTCGACTTCGTCGTAGAGGGTGATGTCCTTGATGTGGATGCCTTCTTGCGGGAGGTAGCCAATGCGGTGGTGCTTGGGCTTGTTGATTTCGCCGCCGTTTTGTTGGAGGACGCCGCCGAGGCACTTCATGAGGGTGGACTTGCCGGCGCCGTTGTGCCCGGCGAAGGCGATGCGTTCTTTGTCCCCGATGGAGAAGGTGAGATCTTTGAAGATGACACGAGGTCCAAATTCAACGCGGAGGTTTTTGACGGCGAGCACGCGGGAGGGTTAGTCTAGTGTTGTGAAAATGAGAAGGAAAAGGAACGATGATCGGATGTCTGACTGGTGTATTTAGACTTTCGAAGATTAAGCTGCCGGGGAGGAGGGCCTCATTTTTTGTTGCCGTGAAGGACGACAGAGCAAGCAATTGTTATTTAAATAAAGTTGACGCATTGAGAGCTCTGAAAGAGATGCGCTAGCGTTATGGGGAAAAACTTCTAGCTGCGATGGCTCCGATTTCTTCGTCTTTTTGGGCGACGGGCGTTGGCAGTGAAGCGGACTTCAACGGTATCAATACTCTCAATGGTGGAAACAACGGCGCTTCGCTGACCGTTTCAGATGGACTTACTACTGCAACTACCGCTCCTGCTGGTCAAGTCGGAATTATTGATTCAGGCGGGGGAAACAAATGAGGTGCGGTGAATCACAGTCCTAATTCTCAGATCATTTCACTTCCTGCGGGAGCGGTGGCTGGCGTGGACACGTTTAGAGCAACGTTTCGAGTGTATGTTCCAACAGGGTCGACCTTAACAGGAACTGACCGTGTGACCCTGATTGTTCGCCGAAACGACAACAATGCAGGAGATTCAAACAATCCCAATATTTGGAACACGCTGACCCCGGACAGGTGGGAGACAATGACAGTGAGCGGAACGATTCCCGCGACTCAAACTAACGGAGCCGCTGTGACAGGAATGATGTCGATCATTAGTTTCTATGATCGCGCCGATTTTCACGGTGCAATTCAGAATGTCGAAGCCTTAGAAGGAACTGCAGCGTATATTGATGACTGGCAGATGACGATGAGGACATCTGCTGTATTACTTTGGCAACTACGTTGTTTCTGAACGACGGGAATGGCCGCTTTTCAGCGAGGGACTTACCAAGTCTGGCTCAAATATCTCCGGTGATGGCGATCGCTCTGAAGGACCTAAATGGCGCCGGGCGAGTGGATCTTGCCCTTGGCCAGAGGAGAGTGGGTTCTACCAGCGGGAAGATCTTCGCCAATTGTTGGCGGATGATTTTGATGGAGATGGGCAAGTGGATTTGATGACGATTAACAACTCGGCGAGGCCGCGAGTGTTTTTTTAAGAGATTTGATAAATCACGACGCGGCCCCATTCCTTTTTTTCGTCGGGTTCGCCTTGGTTGGCTCCACCGCCGAGGTAGAGGAGTTTGCCGTCGGGAGTGAAGGCGGAGGTGGAGATGCGGAAGCCGACGTTCTGGTGGTGGAGGCGGGAGCCGGATTCGTGGTCGAAGAGGGCGGCGTTCCAGTCGCCTTTAAAAATGCGACCAGCCATGAGGAAGAATTTTCCACCGGGATGGAAGGCGAGAGTTTCCATGAGGCCTTCTCCGATTTCACTTTTGACGGCTTCACCGGATTTTTTGACGCCGTCGTGCCAGGTGAATTTTTGCCAGAGTTGCTTGCCGTTGCCGGCGGCAGGGTCGGTGGTGCTGCCCATTCCGGCGAGGTAGAGGGATTGGTCATCGGGCGCGAAGTGGAGGGCGAAGACGCCGCCGGTGTAGTAGTGTCCTTTGATGATTCCCCAGCCGGTGAAGTCGGGTGTTTTGATGCGGGCGATTTCTTTCCCTCCTTGTTCGAGATCCCAGAGGATGACTTCGCCCATGAGATTTCCTGCGGCGAGGAGCTTACCGTTGTTTGAAAAGGCGACGGATTGGACGGGCGGGGTGTGTGGGAAGGAATGGAGGAGGTCGCCGGTGGCGATGTCGAAGACTTTGACCGAGGGCTCGGTTTCGGGGGCGGGTTCGTATTTGTAGCCGCCGGAGAGATACTGGCCGGTGGTGGTGGCGACTTTGGTGCCGTCGGGTGAGATCCGGCTTTGCCAGGACCAGAAGTTATGAGCTTTGACGGACTTGGTTTCCTTTTTTTCCTCTTTTCCTTTTGGATTAATCCACTTGAGGTTTCCATCGTAGCCCGCCGAGACGAGGGTTTTTTGGGAAGAGGACCAGTTGATCCCGGAGGCGAAGTTATCGTGTCGGGCAATCTCCTCGTAGGGTTTCGAGAGGAGTTTTGAAACGGTGGAGATCTGGTAAATCCCGCCGTCGAGGCAGGAGGCATAAAGTTGGTTGTTGTGACCGAGGGTGAGGTCAAGGACGTGCGAGGGGAGCTTGATCTCCTTGCCTTTTTTGAGGGTCGGAGAGTTCATGAGAGGATTTGTTTAATGGCGGCGGCTTTGTTTTCGACGTGGTGGAAAGTGGGGAACCCATCGAGCTGGAATTCGGCATGAGGGTCGATGCCGAGGGCGGAGAAGATGGTGGCAAAGAGGTTTTCCTCGTTAAAGGGATCTTCGATAACTTCGGCTCCGTATTTGTCGGTGGCTCCGACGAGGGCGCCGCCTTGCACGCCGCCTCCGGCCATCGCGAGTGACCAGGCGTTGGGATAGTGGTCGCGGCCGCGTGCTTGGTTGATCCAGGGGGAACGGCCGAACTCGCCCATCGCGACGACGAGGGTGTCCTCAAGCATGCCCCGGTCTTCGAGGTCTTTGGTGAGTTGGAAGATGATGTTGTCGAGGTCGGGGACGACCATCTGGTAGATCTCGTGGTTGAAGACGTGGCTGTCCCACGGCATGCCATTGGCGACCATGACGAAGGGAGCACCTTCCTCGACAAGGGTGCGGGCGAGGAGGGCGTGCTGGCCGAAAGCGCCGGGGCCGTAGCGCTCGCGGTCGGCTTGCGGGATGCGCTCGAGGTCGAAAAGGTGGGAGCAGCTCATGAGGCCATTGACGCGTTCAAAGGTGGCGTTCCACGAACCGGCGGCGGCGGATTTGCGATCGTTCTCGTACTTTTTGCTGAAGAACTTGCGGAGGGCTTCGCGGGCCTCGTGATCGTCTTCGGTGATGGAGTCGAGTTTGTGGGCGTCGGGAATTTGAAATTCGCCGCCGACGCGGACGGGGGAGTATTCGGCACCAAGCCATCCGGCCCAGTTGCCTGCTTTGAAGCCTTTGAATTCGTTTCCTTCGGGACAGGGGTCGAGGAGGATGAAGTTGGGAATTTTGGATTCGAGCTGCCCGAGTTGCTGGGCGAGGACGGAGCCGATGGTTGGTCGGGTGAAAGGAGGGCGAGGGGCGTGGCCGCGCTGAAGGAGGTTGATTCCCTGGGTGTGTTCCTTGGCCTTCGTCTTCATCGAACGGATGATGGCGAGTTTGTCGGCGATGGAGGCGCACTTGGGGAGAAGCTCGGAAAAGTGAGTTCCGGGGACCTTGGTGGGGATGCTTTTGAAGGGACCACCGGTGATGGTCCCGGGTTTGGGATCCCAGGTTTCGAACTGGCTGGGCCCACCGCAGAGCCAGAGAAGAATGCAGTGCTTCTGTTTCTTCTTGGCGATTTCGGCGAAGGCGGGAGCTCCAAAGAGTCCGGCCCAACTCATGGTGGAGACGGCTCCGGCGGAGAGGCCTTGGAGGAATTTGCGGCGATGCAGGTTGTGGTCCGGTGAGCCACAGTTTGGAGCTGGAGATGATTTAGCCATTAGTGGTTAAGTCGAAATTCGGCACCGGTGATGAGAGCCCAGCAGAATTGTTCGATGGAGGTGTGGTCTTTGGCTTTCACGAAGGACAGGGACCGTTCTTTTTCAAGGTTGTCGGGTTCGCGGGAGAGAATGTTTTGAAAGGTTTCGCGGACGAGTGTTTGCGGGTCCTCGATTTCCTTGAGTTTGTCGAGGAGAGGGGAATCGGCAATGAGTTGGTTAAAGAATTTCCCGTTGGTGAGGGACATGGTTTGTTGAACCGAGGGGGAGAAGTTTTCAGCAAAGAGGGCGGGAAAAATTTTCGCGAATCGGTTGCGAAAATCCATGTCGTTTGGTGCGTCGTAACCGAGAGTGATGCGAACAGAGCGGGCGAGAGCTTCGGCGGAAAGGGGCTTGTCGAGGGATCGCGCGAAGAAAGAGTCGAGAGGAGGATTGGAAGCGGAGGGGGCCGGCCGGGAATCGAGTTGGTAGGCTTGGGATTTGGCGAGGACGCGGATGAGTCGACGGAGGTTGTGGCCGCTGTTGGCGAAGTCGCGGGTGAGCCATGCGAGGAGTTCGGGATGGCTGGTGGGGTGGGACGAGTCCATGAGATCGACGGGGTGGACGAGGCCGCGCCCGAAGAGGAGGGCCCAGATGCGATTGACAATGGCGCTGGAGAAGTCGGGATTGTCGGAGGTGATGGCTTTGGCGAATTCCTCGCGCCGGGAGAACTTGGGAACGGGAAGGGCGGGGAGATCTTTTTTGAGCTTCTCGTTCTTCTTGAGTTTCTTGAACCACTGTTCGGGAGGGGCGACGCGATAGAAACCGGGCGAGTCCTTGATGCGTTTTCCGTCGGGTTCGGAGATGATCTTGTTGGAGTAGAGAATGAGCTGGGATTGATCGGTTTTCCCTTCGAGGTTGGCGAATTGATCGTAGCCACCGTGGGCGCGTTCGGCAACGCGGGGGCCTTCGGGGGTTTTGATGTTGAGGCTGCGGTTGAAGAAGGCGACGAGGCCCCAGTAGTGGCGCTGCTCGATTTCGGGAGCAACGGGGTGGTCGTGGCACTGGGCGCACTGGACTTGTTTGCCAAGAAGGGTGCGGGAAGTGCGCGTGGCCATTTCCTTGTGGTCATCGCGCTGGTCGTAGAGGAACCAGGAGGCGCCATTTTCGATCTCTTGGGTGGGGCGGGCGATGAGGAGGTCCCGTCCAACCTGATCCCAGGGGCGGTTGGTTTCGAAGGTCCAGCGGAGGTAGTTGAGCCAGGCCTTTCGTTCGCCGCGGTTACGCTTTCGGGTTTCAGCGCGGTCGAGGAAGATGACGTTGAAAGTCTGGGTGAGATGTTCGGCGTGTTGTTTGGTTTCGGTGAGGCGGTCGATGAGGGCGTTTCTTTTGTGAGGATTTGGGTCTTTGAGGAAGGATTGAGCCTCTTCGGTTTTGGGAATGCGGCCGAGGAGGTCGAGGTGGATTCGGCGGACGAAGGTGGCGTCGTTTGAGAGCTGAGCCGGCGTGATTTTTTCCTCCTGCCATTTTTCGGAGACTAGGGAATTAATGACGCTGGTAGGATCTTCGGCAGGATCGGGAAGGATGAGCTCTACCGGCGGAGTGATTTTGAGATGGGTGATCCAGTTTTCGATGGCCTCGATTTCAGCGGGAGCGAGTTGCTTTTTGGGTGGCATGTGCGGGTCGGAATCGACCTGGATCACTTGAGCGAGGGGGCTCTTTTCTACATCGCCGGGGATCAGGGAAGTCTCTGTTTCTCCCCCTTCGATGGCAGATTCCACGGTGCGGAGGTCTAGGCCGCCCTTCTGTTTCACTCCGCCATGGCACTTGGTGCAGTTGTCGATGATGACGGGATGGATTTGCCCGGACAGGGGCGGGCAGACACCGAAGCAAAATGCGAGGATAGTTCGGATTAGTGGCGGTAGCTGGCAGGAGTTCACTGATGTTTTTCTGATACGTTCTTCATAAGGGGAAGCTTTCTGAATGAGATGCAGATTAGAAGTTGCAGGTTCCGATATTCTATAAATCGGAATTCCTTGAAATATGGCAAGTTCCAGTAATTCATCCGCCCCCGAAAGCCAAGTGGAGAGTTCGCAGGGCCTTTTTTCTTCCGAATACACAATGATCTTCTTGTCGAGAGGCTTTCTTCGGATCACCTCGATCTTGTTCCATTTTTTTTGAATCCCGACCCAAAATCTCGAATGGCGATTTCGTTGCGGTGAATGGTGACCTTGAAGGTGAAGATTTGAAGCCAAGCATTACGATTGTTATGAACGCAATAGGATGCGCTCTACGAACCGACACTATTGGATCGTAGGACTTGCATTCCCTGAAAACTCACGCTAAAAAATTCTCCTTTGAAGTCCTCGAATCACTTACAAACCTGCTACCTTGGCGGCTGAGAGTAAAAAAGAACCCAAACATGTTCTTGGTTATCGACTGCTGATATTCGGCGCGTTGATGATTGTGTGGTCCGTGTTCTCTGGCATTTTTGATTGGTTTCACCCTGGCTTGGGTGTGATCTCTTGCGGATTTGTTGCGTGGTTGTCAGGAGATTTGATATTTGAGGATCGGACGATCGCAATTTCTTCGCGATTCGGGCAATTTTTCCGCATGTCGGGATATATCGTTTGGCTGATGTGGCAGGTGGTGCTCTCAAATCTTCATTTGTTAAAATTGGCCTTTCAGGGGCCGAAGGCGCTTTCACCCCAGATTATCCGCTACGAGACGAATTTGAAATCCGACTTCGAAAAATTTCTGCTCGCAAACTCGATCACACTGACACCGGGAACGATCACGATGAAGATTCTCGGGAATACCTACTACATCCACGCGGTATCTGATTTTACGGCAAAGGGCCTCGATGGTGAAATGGAGCGTCGTATTTCAGCAATTTTTAATCCGCAGACAAAGGGAGGGGAATCCAATGGTTGATTTCTTTAATAATACGTTTTCCCAAATCGTTGGGGTGGTTCTTTTCCTAATGATGCTGCCAGCGTTGTGGCGAGTTTGGATTGGGCCGACTGCGATCGACCGGATTCTCGGGGTAAACGTGATTGGGACTAAGACGGCGGTGCTTCTCGTGATCATTGGATCGATTTTCGAGCAGGTTGAAATGTTTGTCGATTTTGCATTGGCCTATGCCCTGTTGAACTTTATTGGATCGCTTGCGGCGTCTCGGTTTCTTCACAAAATGCCCGCGTCAGCCGGCCAAACTGAACCCGGGGAGGAACTTAAATAGTCATGGAGAACGCGATCGTCATCATCAGTATGGCCCTGATTTGCGTCGGGATGCTTTTCTTCCTCGGAGCCGCCGTGGGAATTCAACGTTTCCCTGATTTCTACACTCGGATGCACGCTGCTGGTAAGGGTGATACACTTTCAAGTCTTCTGGTGATTCTCGGTTTTTCTATTTTTCAGATCTACGATCTAGAGTTTTCAAAAGACTGGTTTTCCCATAACGGGGTAACGCTGTTGGTCATTCTTAAGCTACTCGCCATTTGTGTCTTCATCATGATGACCAGCCCAACATCGACACATGCATTGATGGATGCCGGTTGGGAAGACGGGATTGAGCCAAAGTTGAAGAAAGATAAGCCGAACAACGCGTTGAAGGAGGACCGAAAATGATTCCGATTTTTGATTATATCCTTCTGATTTTCCTGATCGTCGCTGCAGTGATTTCGCTGAAAGTGAAAGATTTGTTGAGCGCCTCAATGGTGTTTGGAATTTACAGTTTTCTGATCTGTCTCTTGTGGGCAGAAATGGGCGCCGTTGATGTGGCTTTCACTGAGGCTGCGGTTGGCGCTGGCGTGAGCGCGGTTTTCCTGATTGCGACGGTTTACAATACGAAACGGAGGTCGTCGGATTGATTTTATGAAGTGGATTGCCCTCATCGCCGTGACGCTCACGGGTTCATTGTTACTTGTCGGAGTTGGAGACTTTCCGGAATGGGGAGACGCACATTCAGCTGCCAATGAAGGCCCAAAACTGGAGAGCGGCGAACAAATCGCAACCGCGGTCTCCCAAAGCTTTTTGACGGACACGGACGAACTCACTCAGGTTCCGAATGTTGTGACTGCGGTTCTCGCGGATTACAGGGGATACGACACGATGTTTGAAACCGTTGTTATTTTTGCGGCAGGGCTGGCCATTTTTGCGATCTTGCGAGTGTTTGGGGGTGATGAGGTCAAACCGATGCGAGCGCCGGAAGACGATACCTTTTGCGAAGGCGATCATTCACGGATCATCATTGGGACGACCTGCAAACTGTTGATCCCAATCATTCAGCTCTTCGCACTCTATGTGATTGCTCATGGACACCACAGTCCGGGCGGCGGCTTTCAGGGTGGGGTGATAATGGGTGCGAGTTTTATCCTGCTTGCGATTGCGCGCGATTTGAAGTCCGCCCTGGATTGGTTCTCCGAGAAAACTTTCATGAGGCTTGCGAGCGTTGGTATCTTGATCTATGCCGGATTTGGAGTGCTTTGCCAGTTTTTCGAACGGAACTTCCTCGACTATGGGGCACTGAAAACCGTCATGTTTTCCAGCGAACAAATGGCTCGTTCATATGCAATGCTGGGCGTCGAAATTGGTGTCGCGTTCACAGTGACAGCGATCATGTTCGCGATATACGCAAACCTCTCTTCTCGGGGTGAACTCAAACAGGGCCTCTAATAGATCATGCGCGAATTCCTCGAACAGAGCATCCAGCCCTACTTCAATTATTGGGTCTACGTGATCCTAATGATGATCGGTTTGTGGGCGACGATTGCAAAAAATAACCTCATCAAAAAGTTGATCGGGATGTCCATCTTCCAGACGGCGATCATTCTTTTTTATGTGTCGGTCGGAGTGAAAAAAGATTCGAAAATCCCGATTATTCCCCATCAGGTGGAAGAACATCATGCAGCTGAAGATGGCAATCATGCGGGCGGACACGGTGAACATGGGGCAAAAAGGGTGACTGAGAAGCACGTCATCGAACCGGATAAATTCGCCAACCCACTTCCGCACGTTCTCATGCTGACAGCCATTGTGGTTGGGGTCTCAACCCTAGGTGTTGCCCTGGCCGTGGTTCAAATGCTTTTCAAAGAATTCGGAACGCTCGAAGAAGACGAGATTCTCGCGCAAATCAAAACCGCTGACTCAGCCTCCTTAGATGTCTGATCAATTGCCCATCATCATTGTATTAGCCCCGCTTTTTGGTGCATTGATCATCGGGCTGGTTGGTTCGCGAGATCATCGCGTCTGCGTTCCGGTTGTCTTGGTCGCATTGCTCACCTCGTTGATTGCCGTCATTGGTACGCTGACTCAGGTTCTGGAAACGGGGCCGGTTGATTATTTCGTCGGTGGCTGGGAACCGGGGAAAATGGCTCCGGGTGTCCACGGTCCGGTCGAAATTGCCAAAGGATTCGGAATCCAACTCCGAGTCGACACGCTCAACGGATTTCTTTTGCTGGCCATCGCGATCGTCTCGATTTTCGTCTCGATCTTTTCGATTCGTCGCGCCAATCAGGAAGCGGCTTCAAAAACACCTCAGTTTTATACGCTCTATCTCTTGCTTTGCGTTGGTCTGTTCGGAATGACGATCACAGGGGATGCGTTCAACCTGTTCGTTCTTGTCGAAGTCACTTCACTGACCAGTTACGCGTTGATTGCCATGGGCCGCAACCGGCGCGGAACGATGGCCGCGTTCAACTACATCCTCATGGGAACGGTGGGAGCTTCGTTTTATCTTCTCGGTGTCGGTTATTTGTATCTCAAAACGGGATCGCTCAACATGGAACACATCCAGGAAGTGCTGAGCGCGAATGATTTCGAGATCGGCCGTTCCAAGCCGGTCATGGTCGCTTTCGTCCTCATCATGGTTGGAATCTGGATTAAGATGGCTTTTTTCCCGCTCTACGGCTGGCTTCCGAATGCCTACAGCTACTGCCCTTCAACAAGCAGCTGCCTTCTGGCACCGCTGATGACGAAGATTTCCGTCTACATCATGATTCGGGTGATGCTGTCGGTTTTTGGATGGGAATGGATTTTCATCGAATACGCCGGATGGAGTGATGCCGTCGTCATTTTAGCGGTCATTGCAATTCTCGCTGGATCTACACTGGCGTTGGCTCAGCGTGAGTTGAAGAAGATGCTCTGCTACCTCATTGTCGCCGAAGTCGGTTACATGGTCGGCGGGGCATGGCTGGGCGATCCCGAGCGTTGGGGGATGTCCGGTGCGGTTTATCACATTTTGGCCGATGCCTTCATGACCCTTTGCCTGTTCCTCTGCGCTGGAATTTTTGCGAAGAAAGCAAATGCGACCCGAATCGAAGACCTCTCGGGAATGTTCAAAAAAATGCCGCTGACAATGACTGGATTTGTTGTGGGGGCGCTCGCCATGATCGGGATTCCACCGACCTGCGGATTTTTTAGTAAATTCTATCTCATCCGCGGCGGCATCGAAGGCGGTCACTGGGAATTCGTCATTGCGTTGATCATCTCCAGCCTGGTGAACGTGGTGTTGTTTTTTCGGATTTTTGAAATCGCATTTTTCGGAGCCAAACCGGCTGAAGGTCATGATCACGCTCACCATCATGATGAAGACGATCATTCATCGAACAACCAGGATCCGATCGATGAACCAACTCTATTGGAACGCGAAGCGCCGCTACGCTCGCTGATTCCGCTTTTCGGCACGGCCGCGATCATCATTTTATTGGGTGTGTATAACGGACAAATCGTTGAATGGATCCGACTCACCATCAAGCCATGACAGTTGAAACCAGCATGCTCCCAGTCTGGGCCTGTCTCGCTTCACTGCTGGCAGTTCCTGGGATTTTGATCTTCCGCAAAGAGCCCTTCATGCGAGAAGCGATCACGTTTATCGCTGGTTTTGTGAAGCTCGGCTTTGTGTTGGCGATCTATTTCAAGTTTCTGAAGAACGGAACTCACGTGGAATACACCTTCGTTCAGAAAATCGGTGAAGGCATCAATATTCCGATTCTGTTCCATGTCGATGAATTGGGAATGCTCTTTGCGTTCGTTGCGTCGAGCTTGTGGATTCTCACTTCGCTATACGCGGTCGGTTACATGCGCGGCTTGAAAGAGCATTCGCAGACGCGGTTTTTCGTGTTTTTTGCCATCTCATTGTCCGCAACATTGGGCGTCGCTTTTGCCGGTAATTTACTGACTCTCTATCTTTTCTACGAGCTGCTCTCGCTCGCAACCTGGCCGCTGGTGGCTCATCATCAGGACAAAGAAGCACGCGGCGGCGGACGGACTTATCTCACTTACCTTGTCGGAACTTCTGTGGGATTCGCGTTGCCAGCTTTGATTTTTGTCGCCGTGAAAACTGGTGGTGATCTCAGTTTCGCAGGCGAAGCCATCCTCGCCGGCCAGGACATGGGCTACTGGCCGATGCTGATTTTGCTACTCGCTCTCTGTTTTGGATTTTCCAAGGCGGGCATGATGCCGTTTCACTCCTGGTTGCCGGGTGCCATGGTCGCTCCGACGCCCGTGTCAGCTTTGCTTCACGCCGTTGCCGTTGTGAAAGTCGGTGTTTTCTGCATTTTACGAGTTGTGACCGGCGTTTTCGGAATCGATTTCCTGAAAAAAGCAGGCGGCGATACTCCGGCTCTGTTTCAAAATCCGGCCGAAATCCTTGCTTGGATTGCTGCGTTCACAGTGATCACCTCTTCACTGATTGCCCTTTCGCAGGACAATTTGAAACGCCTTCTCGCGTTTTCCACCATCGGTCAGCTTTCCTACATTATTTTGGGAGCAGCTCTGCTGAGCACGCTTTCAATTCAGGGCGCAGCGATGCACATTGCGGCTCATGCGGTGGGTAAAATCACCTTGTTCTTCTGCGCCGGAGCGATTTTTGTCGCCACTGGAAAGAAATACATTTCTCAGATCTCAGGCCTTGGAAAACGGATGCCGTTCACGATGGGAGCTTTCTTTATTGGATCGCTTGGAGTCATCGGGTTACCGCCGACTGCCGGTTTGATTTCAAAATTCCACCTCGTGATGGGAGCAGGAGCTTCTCCGCATCCGAGTCACATCGCTCTGATCGTTGTTTTCCTCATCAGCACGCTTCTAAACGCCGCGTATTTTCTCCCGGTGGTCTATCAGGCATTTTTCCCCTCCAGCGATTCTACGAGTGAATACGCGAAAGACGAATTTTCCTGGGCGAACATTAAGGAAGCCCCGCTGGCTTGCGTGCTTCCATTGTGTCTCACCGCATTGATCTCTATCCTTTTATTCTTCAAAGGAGGATTCATCGCTGACCTAGCCCGCACTTTTGCTAAAAATGTAACCGGAGACTGACGGAATTTATTTTGATATGGAAAACGGAGACGACAAAGGCCCCCGCGAATTCGACTGGTTTGATCGACCCAAGTCGCGCAAGCTGCTGTGGCGAATTTTAATCGCGGCCTGCCTCATTAGTTTTCTGGTCGAAATCCCGGTGTTGATCAGCCACGACCGTCACGCAGCGGCCCCCATCGATTTTGGAAAATTCAACATCCCCGGATTCTACGCAGTGCTTGGATTTGTGGCCTGCACCCTCATGATTTTGGTGGCAAAGGGGCTCGGAATTTTCCTGAAGCGTAAGGAAAATTACTACGGCGAGCCTGAGGAAGAAACTTTACCGGAGGATATTGATGACGACGTTCTTCTCTGATTTTCCACCCGCCTTTGTCCTCATTCTCGGGGCAATTTTGGTTCCGTTTCTGCCGAAGAAAATTCGCAGTTACTACGTAATTGCTCTGCCGGCGTTGGCATTTGTGAATGTGTATTTTTTGCAACTCGACGGCAATACGAAGTGGAACCTCGATGCCTTTTTATGGCTCACCAACGGCGAGGCGCTTGAATTGCTCCGGACGGAATCGCCCGGCGCGGAAAATCCGGAAGCAGGCTACAAGCTGGCCAAGGCATTTGGTTACATTTTCTGTCTCAATGCAGTGATCGCTTTTATCTTCGCATTTTATGTGAAGAAGAGCACACAGCACGTTGCGGCACTGATTTACATCGGCGGCGCGCTCGGCGTTGCTTTCGCCGGAGATCTCCTCACGCTCTACGTTTTCTGGGAGTTGATGGCGGTCAGTTCAACCTTCGTGATTCTAGCGAGAAATACCGAAAAAGCGAAACGATCGGCTTTCCGTTACACCATGATTCACCTGTTTGGCGGATTGCTCCTCCTTGCCGGTATTGTTCTGACAATTCAGTCGCGTGGCTCGATTCAGTTCGATGGATTTGATTTCGCCACCGAACAAAGCGCAGGGACCTGGCTGATTTTGCTTGGGATTTTGGTCAATGCGGCAGTTCCTCCGTTCGCGGCTTGGCTTCCGGATTCGTATCCAGAGGCAAGTGTCACGGGAGGTCTCATTCTTAGTGCCTACACTACAAAAACGGCGGTTTATACTCTGTTGCAGGGTTACGCTGGTTGGGAACCTCTCATTTGGATCGGCTGCATCATGTCCGTCTACGGCATTATCTATGCGCTGTTGGAAAACGACATGCGACGGATTCTCGCATACTCGATTATCAACCAGGTGGGATTCATGGTTTGTGCGGCGGGTATTGGGTCGCCCGATGCCATCAGCGGAGCGACGGCGCACGCCTTCTGCCACATTATTTATAAATCGCTTCTCTGGATGGCAGCTGGTGCCGTGTTGTATCGCGTGGGTAAGAGCAAATGCACCGAGCTCGGCGGGCTTTATAAAACGATGCCGCTGACGCTGATTTTCGGAACGATTGGAGCCCTTGCGATTTCTGCGGTGCCGGGAACCAGCGGTTTCACTTCCAAGACAATTATCATTCACGCAGCGGAGCACGAAGCGGCGCACGGTCACGCATCGCTCTGGTGGGCGTGGTTGATTCTCGAAGCTGCCTCAGCCGGTGTATTCCTTCACGCCGGGATTAAATTTCCTTACTTTGTTTTCTTCAACAAAGACCAAGGATTGCGTCCGAAAGAAGCTCCTGGGACCATGCTTACGGCGATGGCGATTTTGTCATTCCTCTGCATTTACCTCGGTGTAAATCCGCAGCCGCTCTACGATATTTTACCGTTTGAGGTGAATTACAACGCCTACACTGCTGGTCATGTCATCACTCAGATTCAGCTGCTAATGCTCTCGGCGCTGGTGTTCTTTCTCTTCTTACCAATGTTGAAACGGACCTCAACGATCTCTCTCGATTTCGACTGGTTCTATCGCAAAGGGGCTCCGTTGTTTTACAAAGTAACCGATAAATCGCTCAACAGTGTGAACGCAGCGACTCGAAAAGGAATTGTCGACGGGCTCATCCCACGACTCAGTAGCTTTTTTGCCAGCGCTCCGTCAAGAATCCTCAGTTGGCTCGCGACACCCGTTTGGCTGGCACAGGGGCTAAATTCCGCTGAGCGTGAAAAACGTCGTGAGCAGCTTTTTGAACGCGGTCAGAGCGGAGCGTTTCCGATTGGTATTACCGCGATTCTCGCGGTGGTTTTGCTGGGCGTTCTGTATGTGTTCAGCTGGTTTACGAGGTGATTGGCCGCAAGACGGCTCTCTTTCTTTGGATTACGACGTCACTCAATTTTGTTGAGCCACCATTGCTCCTTGATCAGTTTGAGAATTTTGCGCGGAATTAGTTGGGGAATCCACAGCCAGCTGAAATCCCTGATCCGACTGATGATGTAGCAGATCGGCTGATTTTCGATTTAAATTCGGGCATGTGAAAAATCCGAAAATTCTTTGGATGACAGATTCGTTCGGAACATTTTCTCAAGAGCGCGAAGGTTCGTTGTGTGAAAGAGTCGCAATTTCGTGATATTCGAAACTCGTAATCAGCATGTTGTGCAACTTCAACTTCACTCAGGAAAGCACTGCGGCTTCTGGGCGCGATGGATGTTTGGCGTGCGCGAGAAAATCGACCAAACTGCTAGAATTTTTCTTATTGGGTGGACTGCTGGAAGGCGTCGCCGAAGGGATCGGAGGGGGGGTGAAAGGGGGGAGTAAATTGATTACCCGACCAGCTCGCGGATCGGCTTGATACCCGGATCGACGAGGAAGTTCGGGCGGCCGCTCGCGTCTTCCACCGTGGCGGTCGCGAGGTCGATGCCGAGATTGTGATAGAGCGTTGCAATCACTTCCTGGAACTTCACGGGCCGTTCGGCGGGTTCGTTGCCATGGCGATCGGTGGCACCGATGATTTGGCCGGTGTTCATTCCGCCGCCGGCCACGAAGGCAAAGTTCGCCTTCGGCCAGTGATCGCGGCTGTTGTTCTTGTTGATCTTCGGGGTCCGCCCGAACTCGCCCCACATCACGATTGAGACATCGTCCAGCATTCCTCGCTCGTGCAGGTCGGTGATGAGCGCGCTCAAGCCCTGATCGAGGAGCGGGAACTCCTCGCGGGAGCGCGGGAAGTTCATGCCGTCGCCGCCGTGCCAGTCCCAGCGGCTGTAGTTGAGAGAGACGACGCGGGCGCCGGCTTCGATGAGGCGCCGCGCCACGAGAAAGTTTCGAATCATCTTCGGCGCGCCATCGCGTTGATAGGCCGGATTGTTGAGTCCATAGCGTTCTGCAACCGCGGAGCGTTCATTCGAAATGTCGAGAGCCTTGGCGAGCTTGCCGTCCGAGAGAATTTCGAGAGCCTGCTGGTTGTAGGCATCGAGGCCTTCCATCTGTCCGGTGGTGTCGATCTCGCTGCGCAGGCCATCGATGGAAGAACGAAGCGCTTCGCGATCCAGGAGGCGGTCGAGTGTCATGCCGTTCAGGGTCATGCTCTTGGCGCGGGAATTGGGATCTTTGTCGACGAGGCCCATCGGGGCATGGGTGTTGCCGACGAAACCGCCCGTTCCGGCTTCTCCCCAAGTGCGATTGCCGGTCGGATACATCAGGGAAAGGTTGGCGGGCACCCCGGGTGTCTTGGCCCCCTGCAGCTTTGAGACATGAGCCCCGAAATTAGGCCACCCGCCGACCGGGGCCCGATCTCGCCGCTTGTGGCCGGTCATGCATTGGTAGCAATCGTGTGCGCCATCGGAGTCCGCGAGGGAGCGAATGATTGCGAATTTGTCGGCCATCTTCGCGAGGCGCGGGAAGAGTTCACAGATTTCGATTCCGGGGACATTGGTGCCGATCGGCCGGAACTCGCCGCGGATCTCGGCGGGTGCGTCGGGCTTGAGGTCGAACATGTCGAGATGCGACGGTCCGCCCGGAAGGTAGATGTTGATGACTGCCTTGTGCGAGGAGCCCGTCCCGGCCCGCGCTTCCATCCCTAGAAGCTGTCCCAACGACAATCCCCCTGCAGCCATTCCGCCGACCTTGAGAAAGTCGCGTCGCGAGTATCCGTCGCAGTGGCTGCGGGTCGGGTCGCGTTTTCCAAACAGGTCAAGCATAAGGAGTATATCGCGGAAGGAAGGGGTGGTCTTTCAATTGACTGCTAGGAATTTTCTTTTTGGGTGGACTGCTGGAAGCCGTCCTGCGGCGGCGAGTTGATCGCTGGATTTCGGTGCAACTTCGAAACGCTCAGCCGGTTGAATCCTCGCCGCCCGGATTCATGTGTGGAGTTTGGGGGCGCCATCGGTTATCAACAAAAGATCATGCTCGCGCTGCAAATACGACGAACCTTGCCTCTCGCTGCCATTTGGGGCCTTCTATGCCTCCCCCAAGTCGGAGCCCAGAAATCTTCCGTTCAGGAAAATGAGGCCACGACTGTCGGAGGCGTGACGCCCGAAGCGATTCTTAAACGCCTGGGCGCTCGGCTAGAGCACGGAGTTTCCGTCGCTCAATTGAGTAACTACGCCCGCCACTTTACCGGAGTTGATGGCGATGCAGATGGGCGTCATTCCAAGGTGGAGTATATCGAGAACGGCAACTACCTGACGCCACAGGCGCGGCGTGGGATATTCAACGCTGCCGATAGTGACCAGGACGGATTTGTGACGAAGGCGGAGTATATCCTGAATCGAATCATCACGGATGAGGCCAAGGCTATCGTCCAGGCCATGGATGACGACGGGGACGGCTTGGTACAGCGCGTGGAGTTCGTGAAGCATGCCAAGGCGAAACTGTCGGACGAGAAACTCAGCGGGGCAGTCTTCGCTGCCTTGGACACCGATGGGGACGGAGCGCTCCGAGTTCCGGAATACCTTCGGATCTGGGGGCAATGGGCACGCACCGGTCGCAAGAGTCCCGCGCAACGACTGAGCAAGGCCTCTGGAGATCCGGGCGCGGCCACCAAGGAACAACCGGGGCGGACGCGGCCTGGTGGGGCGCGTGGTCGAGAGGGCGGTGGGCCTCCTCCAGGACGTCCCGGTGGTGGATTTGGACCATTCAGTGGAAACAGCGATCCGGTCCGTCTCAACCAAGCGGGATTGAAGATTGGCTCACCCTTGCCCGAGGTCACGATCGTTGACGCCGAGGGCAAAAAGTTTGAAACGGCCAGTCTCAAGGGCGCTTATTCGGTCTTGGTATTTGGTTGCCTGACCTGACCGCCCTTCCTGAAGAGTGTCTCCGGTCTGGAGACCATCTATCGTGACTACGCTCCTAAAGGTGTGCGGTTCTTCTTCGTCTACAAGACGCTGGCTCATCCCGAAAGCGACGGCTACCTCAATCCCCTGACCCTGGAAGAAAGGCTCCTGCATGTTCGGGAGGCTCAGCGGACCTTCAAGGGGGTAAGCATGCCCTGGCTTTGCGACAACATGTCGAACGAGTTGAAGAAGGCCCTAGGCGGATTGAATAATCCGGAGTTCCTCTTTGATCCCCAGGGAAAGATCGTCAGCTTGCGGGACTGGAGTTCTCCCAAGGATCTCCGGGCTGATTTGGTGAGGTTCGTTGGGGCGGTGACCACTCCCACTCGGGTCGAAGACTTGAATCTTGAGTTTGAAAAATCACCTCCTGTTGCTCCTCGGGGAGTGGTGCCGCGGATTAAGGTCCCTGCTGCCCTGGAGCCGGTCAAGGTGACCCCGAAAGAGAGCGGGGGAAGCCCCTACTATGCAAAGTTACGTGCTGAGGGGGACGATGAGCTCCTGAAGACCGGAGAGGGAACACTCTATCTCGGGCTCCACTTGGATCGCCTCTACAATGTGCATTGGAATAATCTGGTCGCACCGATCGAATACGAACTCAGCGCGGCAGAGGGTACGATCATCTCTCCAAGGACCGGAAAGGGACCCAAGGTGGAGGCTGCCACAGATATCGATCCCCGCGAATTTTTGGTGAGCGTGCGGGGTGGCGAAGCGGCGAACCCATTACGCCTGATTGTGCGTTACTATGCCAGCAACGATGAGGAGGGCTGGTGTAAATTAGTGACCCAGTCCTATGGAATCCACCTTGAACGGGATCGGGATGCTCGGGCCGTGCGAGCGCGCGAGTGGAGCGGGCCTCCGGGAGGGTTTTCGGTGGAGCGGTTGTTCCGCTTCGACAAGGATGGTGACGGCAAGGTCAGCAAGGAGGAGTTGCCCGAGTTTCTCCGCGGACGCATTCTTGAGAGAATGGATGCCAACCAGGACGGCGTCATTGAGAAGAAGGAAGCCGAACGGATTTTTGGAGCTCCCGACGAGAATTGATCGCAGACTTGAACTACTAGGAATTTGATATTTGGGTGGATTGCTTGAGGGCGTCGGCTAAGGGATCGGCGAGGGGGAAAAAGAAGAAAGGGGGCACAAGACGGCGGGCCTGCTCAACAAGCGATAGCTCTCATGCTCCGCTACCACTCCGATGAGAAGGTATCTTTGGGGTTAGCCTAATTGTAAGCAATGTTCCAAATGGCTACTTGAACGCAAAGGGAGCTTCGAGCGTCAAATCCAGCGGAAACTCTTTGCGGATTTGGAAGGATGAACTTGGGGGAGCGGGGGCGTCGGCTGGAACTAAGACCGACGGGTTACGACCATACAGTGCGAAGAACTTGGTCCGCACCCGCAGCTTGATCTTGCCATTGCCGTAAGTCAAAATTTCAACACCCTTCTTGAACGACGAGGTTGGCGTCTGTGGCCGAACCTCCCAGCCCAGGAGTTTCAGACCCGGCGTGGGAAGGCGGTCTAAGGCGACGTGCCAGAATTTCTTTTTAAGTGTCTTTAACGGCGTCTTGGCAGTCAGTTCACCATGAAACGTTAATGACACCCACCAGCCTGGTTGCTGGAAAGTGAACTTCGTTATGCGTCCGAGGGCACTATCCGCATGGGTGACAGTAAACCCGCCTTTGTTGATCACCTTGTCTAGCACAAGCCCCTTCCCGCCGAGTTGGTCAAGCCACTTAGCGGAGGTGGTCTTCGCAACTCGGCTAGTTGACTTCTTGTCCGTCTCGCCCGCAGGCGCTGTCAGACACGTTGCTAAGAGCAAAGCACCGCCAATAGTGAAAATCGAGAGTCTCATGGTCATTTTTCTGAATAAGGATTGAGATTTGGATTCAGCTGTCCGGAAAGACAGCGATTACTGCTAGGAAATTACTTTTTGGGTGGACCGCTTGAGGGCGCCGATCCGAGGGGAGAAAGGGGGGTGGTGACCTTAAAGGCGAAGATTTGAAGCCAAGTGTTAAAATTGAGGACTCCCACAAGCGTAAAAAGGACCGCCGGGTCGGGGACCGGGCGGTCTTGGTGAAATGGTGGCGACTGGATTAGATCGACCAATCGGTGATGCGGTCTTCGTGGGCTTTGAAGAGTTCGTCGGTGGTGCCGTGGATCACGATCTCCTTAATGAGGTCTCCGCCTTTGATTGAGTCGATAACATCCTGCCCTTCAGTGGTTTCGCCAAAGACGGTGTGTTTGCCATCGAGGTGTGGGGTGGGGCAGTGAGTGATGAAGAATTGAGAACCATTGGTATTGGGTCCGGCGTTGGCCATGGAGAGGATGCCGGGCTTGTCGTGGCGGCGGTGGGGTTTGCACTCGCATTCGAACTTATAGCCGGGGTTTCCGGTGCCGGTGCCGAGGGGGCAGCCGCCTTGGACCATGAAGTTGGGGATAACACGGTGGAAGCTCAACCCATCGTAGAACCCGCGCGAGGCGAGGTGAAGGAAGGAGCAGACGGTGACGGGTGCGTCATCGGGAAAGAGGGTGAGGTTGATGTCGCCCTTGTTGGTCTGGATGGTGATTTTAATGTCGTCCATGAGGGCGACAACTTAACGCGAATTCTTCCAGTGAAAAGTCCCTTATCAGCTCTTATCGGCAGCCTTTTAAGAGTTGGTCCACGAAGAGGGTGATATTATGCATCGCGGTCGTGAATTCTGAGGCGTTGAGAAGTTTCAGGGTTTCACGGGCTTCGGCCACGAATTGGGCCGCAGTATCAATGGAATCTGACATGGCGCCTTCGTATTCGGCGATGCCGACGAGGACAGATAGGTCGAGCGGTTGTTGCTCGATGATGCGCTTGGAGAGTTGCTCCTTTTGCTTTGGGTTGGCTTGTTCGAGGAGGTTGAGGATAGGTAGGGTGAGCTTCCCTTTCTCAAGGTCGGTGCCGAGGGTTTTCCCGATTTGGTCTTCGGAGCCGATGAGGTCGACCACGTCGTCGTAGATTTGATAGGCGGTGCCGAGCTTCATTCCGTAGTCGAACATGGCATCGCTGATCCTTTTTGAGGTGCCCGAGATTGTGGCGGCAAGTTGACAGGCTGCTGCGAAGAGCGCGCCGGTCTTCATCTCGATCATTTTGAAATACTCGTTCTTGGTGAGAGTGAGGTCGAAACGACGCTGGGTCTGGAGAATTTCTCCCTGGCAAACTTCACGGGAGGCCAGACTGATGGAACGGCTTAGGGCAAGATTGTTGAAGTCGGCGGAAAGTTTGAGGGCGTGGGAGAAGAGGGCGTCGCCAAGGAGGACGGCGATGCCATTGCCCCACTTGGCGTTGGCGGTGGGGACTTTTCGGCGGGATGAGGCACCATCGATGATATCATCGTGAACCAAAGTGGCCATGTGGATGAGTTCGAGGATGACGCCGAGATTGACGTGGTGGTCATTCAGTTCTCCGGTGGCTCCGCCGGTCAGGATGGCGAGGGCGGGGCGAATGCGCTTGCCGTTGGTTTCGCAAATATACTCCATGTAGGGTTCCACACCGGGGTCGAATTCGCGAACCTGTTCGCTGATGCAGGCCTCGACCTTTGCGATATGAGGACGAATGAGGTCGAAAGGGAACAGTTCCGGATTGACGGTTTCGCGTTTGGTGATCATCGTTACTTCTGAATTTTCACTAATTACTGAAAATAGCAACTGTTATGAATAAAAAACCTTTTTTGACAGAGGTAAACCATTGCGGAGCAGGGGCGTGGTCGTCATTGGAATCAATATGAATCGTGAAAAACGTTTCGTTGTCGGAGGACTACTTCTGATTGGGGGTATTGCGATTGCCTTGAAATCTGGAGGGAAACCCGATTCGTCCCAGTTTCCGGGAGTGCTGCGGGTTGTGCGTGATGGCACCCGCCCCCAGCCTAGGAAGGTGGAGACGAAGGGAGCGGTTTCGATACGAGCCCTGGATGACGCCCTGTTTCACAATGGGGTCCTCCTTCACAAGGCCAAGGAATACGATGGTCCCACCAGCCACAAGAAGCTCGCCAGTTTCCCAAAAAGTCATCCTGAAAAGGGGCCGATCCGCTTGCAATGGCACGGAGAGCCCATTCACTTCAGGAAGATTTGGATCCGGGAAGTCATAAATCACGACTTGGATTCAAACCGGAACTATGAAATTGAAAACAATTCAGGCCGACTGGCGCGCTTCCATGTTGAATCCGCCCGACGAAAAGTAACCTCCTGTTGCGAAAATGTCTCTCTTTTGTAATTCACGTCCCGCGATCTGCTGATTAAAAACCAACTCGTAACTATGAAATTGAAAACAATCCTCCTCCCTATGCTTGCGGGGGGATCGCTTATCCTTCCGATCTGGGGGGAACCGGCTGCCCAGCTGATTCAGGCCGAGACAAAAGAAGCTCCCTCGGCTGGAGCTGAACTGACTGTTGTTCCTGATTTTGAGGTCAATACGATGGCCAAAAAATTGGGCTTTGCTGCTCACGTTCCGAAAAACACCGAAGGATATTTTTCCATCATCGGAGGTTACGACATGTATGAGCGCTTTTTGAAGACCAAACTCGGTGAGCTCGTTGTCGAGATGATTGCCGGACAAGGTGCTGACTTGAAAGAGATGGAGGAGGACGAAGATGCCGCCATTGTGAAAGCCATCTTTGGAGAGGAGATCTTTGCGGTCTTTGGTGATGGTTCGGCAGCCCAGGGAATTCACCTTAATGCCATCGGCAAATCGTCCAATTACCACCAAATGAAAATGTTGGTGAAAATGGCGGAAATGGCAATTACCGGTGAAGGTGATTCCGAGGGGGCGCAAGGCCTTGCGTTTGGGATGATGTTTGGGGCCTTACTTGGCGACCCCGAGGCCGGAATTGCGATTCTCGAGAAAGCTGAAATGCCTCCTCTGACCTTGGGCTTTAAAGTCACTGATGCGAGCATGCGTGAACAACTTTCCGAGACCATCATTGGCGGGCTGTTTTCGCTCATCGATCTCGATGAGGATGCTCCTTTTGATGAAATCGAAGTCGAGAAGGATGGCGTTGCGCTTGCCGGGATCAAGATTGTGGGCAAAAAACTCGCGGCATTGGCAGATGAGGATACGCGACAGGAAATGACCGAGGTTTTTGGCTCCCGGGCTTCTGTTGATCGTGTTTTGAAGGCTGTTGAGGGTAAAAACCTCAACATCGCCTCCGGAGTGAAGGGGGACTACGTCTTCATTTATTTGGGTGGTTCCCTTGATGATCTTAAGATCGTCAACAAACCCTCGGAGTCTCTTCTCGCCAAAGGCGGGATGGATTTCCTTAAGAACTACGTCGACAAGGACATTCGGCTCCTGATCTTTGGTGAGGAAGAAGCCCTCGACCAAATGTCCAGCGCCAACGAGATGATCGCTTCGATGGCCAACGGACTGAAATCCGGCCTTTCTGAAGCGGCGGCTTTTGGCGATACCCGCGACATTCAGGCATTGCTTGGCCACGTGGCTCAGGTGGAAGGTGCCCTCTTCGAGATGATGGACTATGATCGCCTCGGAACGGTTGGTTTCCTCGAGGAAGGCTTCAAGCTCGAAAGCCATGGGGGTACGAATCTTTCGATGCTCGACACCACCAATCCTCACGCCTTCGCTGGTTTGGGAGACATGAAGGACATCCTTTACTTTAGCAATACGCGCACGAACCCTGAGTTTACGAGCAAAATGCATGACATGCTGGATTCCCTCGGTGAAGCAGCTTACCTCATGGCCAGCCGCGTGGCAGATATGGACATCGATGATGGCTACTTCCGTGAATTCAAGGAGGGCTTCCAGATGTTCGACCAAATGGCTGCGGGAGACCTTAAGGAAATTTGGGGTGCTCTATCCACTGATTGGGCCCAGGGAACGGGAGATGAAGGCGCGATGATTATCGACACAAAAGGCACCATGCCAAAGGTTCCCGAAGTGCCGGGTGCCATCATCGAGAATGGAAAAATCCCACGCATCGCTTACGTTACGCCGGTTATCGACCGGACCAAGATGACGAAAGCATGGACCCGTATCGAAAAGGCAATTACCAACATTCTGAAGACGGTCAAAGAGATGGAGGGACCAGAAATTCCCATGCAGGAGATTGATGACAACACGAAAGATGGCATCACCTACTACAGCACGGCGATTCAGTTCTCTACCAAGGACGCCCGTCCCGTGGTGGGAATGACCGATGATCGCTTCTTCTTCTCGACTTCGCAGAAATTTATCGCCGAGTTGAACGCCAAGATCGATGCCGGAAATGCTCCTGCTCGCAGCGGAAGCTACACCAGAGTGAATTTTGCAGCCGCCCGCGGACTTGCTGACGACTGGGTGAAATTGCTTCAGGACAATGCTGACGAGATCTTCGAGAACGATTTCCAGAAGGATGACTTCAACGAGAATCTTCCCATGGTCAAGAAGTTCATTGAGGCCTCCGGAGAGCTTGAGGAATTGACCTCACACACCCGCAGGGAGGGTGACGAGACCCGGGGGTCTGTGCACTTCAAGATGAAGTAAACTCACTCGGAAGCGACATTTCAAAGAGCCTCATCGGTCAATCTGATGAGGTTTTTTTTCTGATTATATCGGGGTTTCGCCTATGAAATCTGCTCGCCAGCACGTTTTAGCTCGGGTAGGTTTAACACAAGAAAATGAGCGAAATCTATGTGACCGAAACTGATGATGCCAAATTGGCTGTCACTTCGCAGGCCGTCAAAATGGCGGTTGAGCAGCAGCGGCGCAAGGAGAGTATCCAGTCTGCGGTCACGGCCCTTCTGGCATTTGGAGTGGTGGTCGCCATTTTGGCCCTCATTGCGCTCATTCCCCTGAGTAAGGAGATTCCCCAAATCATCACTTATCAGGCTCCAGTGGAGGAAGAGGAGCCTCCGATTAAAATGAAGGAGCTCACGAATAATGCCCAGCCCAAGCCGCCCGGTGCCAGTTCTTCGATGGCGAAGGTGATCGCGGCCCAGGCAACCAGTCCGGTTGCGGTTCCGATTCCCGATACGCCCGTGCCCGACGGCTTGTTCGGTATGGAAGAGGATTTTGGTCCCGGTTTTGGAACCGGCGAAGGCGAAGGAGATGGAGGAGGTGGAGCCACCTTTTTTGGAAGTCGCCGCCGTGGTAGGAATGTTGTTTTCTGTGTCGATTTTTCGCTGTCCATGGAGTCGGACTCCGAGGGAGGCGGAGGGACCCGGATTCAAGCGCTTAAGAAAGAATTGGAGCGATCGATCAATGTTCTCCCCGCGAGTATGCAGGTATCAGTGATCTTTTTCTCGACCTCCGGTTGGACCATCGACACCAAGGGGCCAGATCAATACCAGAAAGGCTGGAAAGGGAACGGCAAAGTTCCGGCGGTTCCGTGGTATCCCGCCAGCAAGCGACTCAAAGGAGTGGTGATTGATGCAATCAAGTCGATGCCGGCAAAGGGCGGAACGAATTGGTATCCTCCGCTTAAGATGGCTTTTTCAATGACTCCCCGTCCGAACATCGTCTATCTGCTTTCTGATGGTGAGCCGACCGATGCGGAGTATGTATTGACTGAGATGGACGAGATTAATCCGGAGGGTGTTCCTATTGACACCATCGCGTTTGAGTTACCCGGCAGCCCCGCGGCTCAGTTGATGATGATTGCCGAGGAGACCGGAGGAAAGTTCGCCATGATCTACAAAGGGAAGCGTCTTGTTGGAAGCAGTGCCGAAGAGATGACCGATTCGGAATACGATTGATGAAGGCCATCATTTTCGACATCGACGGGACCCTGACTGAGACCAATGCCATCGATTCAGAGTGTTTTGTCCAGACGGTTAGCGAGGTTCTCGGAGTCAAAGACTTCGACACTGATTGGAGTAATTATCAATTTGTGACCGACAGCGGGGTTGCTCAGGAGATTTCCCAGCGTTACTGCGATCGGCCAATGAGCGGAAGTCTGATGAAGGCGTTTGATGCCCGTCTTTTTGACCTGCTCAGAGCACAGCCGGATTCAGTATTTCGGGAGGTCCCGGGGGCCAGGAATTTTATTGAAAAGCTTAAGGCATCACCTGATTTTGCGGTGGCTTTTGCGACGGGCGCCCACCGGATTTCGGCATTGCATAAGTTGCAGACTGCAGGTTTCGACATCGAGGGGATCCCACTCGCCAGCTCCTCGGATGCGGTGGTTCGGGAGCATATCATGTTACGTGCGCTTGATTTAGTGGCGCAGCAACAGCGGACTGTTTTTGAGGAGGTGATCTACTTTGGTGATGCTTCGTGGGATGTTGAAGCCACGACGAATCTCGGGTGGCGTCTTGTTGGAATTGGTCCGGGCATCGAGACAGAACGGGTGTTTCTTGATTATGCCGACCAAGATTCCATTTTTGAGATTCTCTGAAGAGAGATTTTTCCGAGTGGGATTGATAAATATCATTTCGCGAGTGAATAAGAATTCAAGCTCTTGCGTTTCACTCCCTGTGCGCGTTTCCATCCTTCTTGGAGTGCTCCCTTTGGTAGTCTCGCGAGCTGTCCGAACTCGAGGACCGTGGATGCCGAGTTTCGCGGGCATCAGGACGATGCCGTTCTTGAGTTTTCCTTGCCTGGAGGGGGAACCTACCTGGAAAATGGAGAGATTACCTTCTCCAACTTTACCTTGAATTACGAATTGGAAGTGAAACTCGGTGGGTCGGCATCCTTTTACGCCGGAGCCGGTATCGAGTATGTCAGCATCGATGATCAAAGGAAACCGCGTCCGGAATTTGTTCCGAGCGGGGTTTTGAAATTTTGAAAGGGAGGGATTATCCTCGAAAAAGTTGCACGGTCACTTTTTCCTCAATGGGAACTTCGAGTGTTTCGGCGAGGCCTTCCAGATCGCCGAGGAGAGCCGTCTTGCCGTTTTCGAAAAGGCCATCGTCCATCGTACGCACGAGATCGGCGGCTGAATTGATGTCATCATAAACTTCATCGGCGTCGTGAAAGTCATCGGTTGAAATCACCTTCAAGACAGCTTTGTCTTCTTTGGTGAAGCCTGCGGCATGGGCTTCTTCCTCGGAGAGGTCGCTGTCAGGACAGAAGAGGTAGGGGAGGATATTGATTCCTTCGGCCTTCAGAAGGTTGGCCAGATCTTCATAGACTTCAGCTAATTCTTCAAAGTAACCTTCGAGATCTTCGATTTCGGGATCGCAAATAACGGTAATACCGGTGGACATGGGGGAACGCTAGAATCGGATTTCACGAGGAAAAAGAAATTATTGCAGAAATATTTTCACGAGGACCGGTTGGGAGAGGGGAGGTTCCGGTCTGAGGTGCCGAGAAATGTCGCTGAGGATGCGTCCCTTTTTCACGAATGGTAAGCCCCTAGACTTGCAAGCCAACCGCGTCCTCTTTCATCGCATCGTTTTCTCGTCCTCAATCAGCTTCATGCACGAGGGTGACTTTTTTCTCTAATCCCCGTCCTTGGCCTCTTACAAAAAAGACGAATCTTTGCCGCCTAGAGCCCCCCGAGCGTATCCAGATCGGCCTGAACGGTGATCTTGGGGTTGGGGTGTGGATTTTCGACGAGAGTGGTGTCTTGACCGAGAAGTTGCAGGGCTGAGACCTCGTCGGTGATTTGGGCGTCGCCGGAGATCACGTTCTGGTAGGCGCGGAGGATGAGTTCTTTGAGAAAAATTTGGGGAGTCTCCATGATCCAAAGGTCTTCGCGGGAGACGGATTCGGTGGTGACCCCTTTCGGAGTGGCACGTTTGAGAGTTTCGGTGACGCGTCGGGCGAGACTGGCGGCTCCGGATTCTTCCGCAGTGGCGAATGTATTGAGGATGGAGTCGGGCGAGATGAGAGGGCGGGCGCCGTCATGAATGGCGACAAACGTGATGTCGTCATTTAAGGCGGCGAGACCGGCGGCGACCGAGTCAGGGCGTTCTGCACCGCCGTCGACGCGGGAGACTTTGGCGCCGAGGTCGGAGAGCCAGGCGAAACGTTCCGGCGGGGTCACGACGATGACCTGTGAGATTTCGGGGAGGGCCGAGAATGCCCGGACGCTGTGCCAAAGGACCTGTTTGCCGTCGATAGGGGCGGCAAGCTTGTCGAAGCCCATCCGTCGGCTGGAGCCTGAAGCTACAATGATCGCGCCGTAAGCCATTTTTCAGCTCAGGTGCTTCATGACCTCTTGCGAGAGGGTCTTGCCATCGGCGCGACCGGCGATCTTGGCCTGGACGATACCCATGACTTTGCCCATGTCGGCACGGGTGGTGGCTCCGGTCTCAGCAACTGCATCTGCGACAATGGCGGAGATGTCTTCAGCGCTCATGGCCGCGGGGAGGTATTTTTCGAGGACGACGATCTCGACCTTTTCATTTTCGGCGAGCTCGGGGCGGGCCGCTTTTTCAAACTGCTCGATGGAGTCCTGCCGCTGCTTGATCTGCTTGCGAACGATGGCGAGGGCATCGGCGGCGGAGATCACGTTGTCCTTATTTCCTGACTCGATGGCGGCGTTCGTGAGGGCGGTTTTGAGAGCGCGGAGGGTGGTGAGAGCCACGGTGTCCTTGGCTTTCATCGCGGTCTTGAGGTCGTCCATTATGGTTTCGGCAAAAGTGCTCATGTGGAAGGTTGTGAAGGGATTTTCCGCTCCGTGCAAGCACGGGTCTTGCGGGAGGGGAGGATTGTGATACCGATGAGGTGTGAAAAAGAAGGGCATCGGAGGGTATCTCTATCTCGCGTTTATCGGTTTGGCTCTGGCGATTATGGGAGGGCTGTTTGTGGCGATCTTATGGCGGGGCTACACTCGGGCGAAGGAGACCCGGGAGTGGTCGAAAGTGCCGGCGGTGATTGTGGTATCGCAAGTGGGGGAGCGTCAGCTTGGGAGGGAGGTTCCCAAGGAATATACCCATGAACTGGTTTATGAATATCGGGTCGATGGTGAATTTTACCGGTCGGAACGATTGAAACGCCGGAAAAATCCCTACCTTAAAGAGAAGGCAAAAGTGGCTCCGGAAGTGGCACGCTTTCCGGTGGGGAGGAAAGTGGAGGCTTTTGTGAATCCGAATGATCCGAAGGAGGCCGTGGTGGAACACGAGACGAAAGCGCCGGGGTATTCGATCTGGTTTCCGGGATTGTTTCTAGTGGGTGGCCTTGGAGTTTTTTTACGGGCTGTTTCGAAATTGTTTGGAAAAGCGAGAGATTGAAAGTTTTTTTAAACAGAGAGAGTAGGTTTCCCTAGTGAATTTTATAATCTTGCCGGTCTTATTGACCATCGGGATCCTTTTTGGTCAGGCAGGGGCTGATGAGTCTAAACCTTCCGCCCATCAACTGTCTGATTGGAAATTTGGCGACACGTTGTTTGGGGAACATGTGACTCTTGGTGCCTTGGAAGGCAAGGTGGTCGTGCTGGAGTATTGGGACGTCAAATCTGAGTCTTGTCTCAAATCAATTTCCCAGCTTGCGACCATCGATAAAAAGCTTCGGAGTAAAGGGGTACGGGTGATTGGTGCCGAGGCGTATCGTTCAGGTAAAGAGCAGATTGCCGAGGTGGTGAAGTCACAGAAAGTGGGTTTTAGTATCACCGACGGCGTGAAGGGGCCGCTTTCGATCTCTGGTCTCCCCCATGCCGTGGTCTTTGGTGCCAATGGGAGGGTGCTTTTTAGTGGACATCCCAATGATAAGGCCTTTGAAGCGACGGTCCGGAATGCTCTTGCCGGAGTCAAGAAGGTTGAGCGGATCGTGGCGAAAGCGGCGAGTTCTCTTTTGGTGGCCGAGCGAACGTGGACGAATCGAGAAGGTAAAACTCTCGTGGCATCCGTGAATCGCATTGAGGGAGAGAGAGTTATCTTCAAATTCAAGGATGGGAGCGAAGTTCCTTATTTACTAAGCAAGCTGTCTGATGATGATCAAAAGGTGATCAAGGATAGTATGGGAATTGGGATGAAGAAGTGACCTTGATTATATATTTCATAATATATCTTACTTGCCTATCCCCTGTCTTTCTGTGCATCTTGGGAGCGTGCGAATTTTATATGTAGTTTTTGCCGCTTGTCTTCCGCTTAAAGCGCTGACGATCAAAATTGACTATCGGTTTGATTCCAAGGGTTTTTTCAATGACCCGCAAGCGAAGACTGCTCTCGAAGCCGCCGCCGCAAGGTGGAGCAGGGTGATCGACCAAAGTCTCCTGCCGGTAAATCTGAAAGACGAAGAACAAAAGGATTGCCGTTTTAAACTGATTCATCCTTCGACCGGTGAAATATATGAAGTTAGTGCTGCTGCCAGCGAAGCTACGGACTTTTTGTTGAGATACGGGCAACCTCCTGCTGATGAATACCTGGGTGGTTATACGCTGGAAGAAGACGAGTGGGTTCTATTTGTTGGGGCGAGACCTCTTGCCTCGGCCGCCCGAGCCGGTCCGCTCGCCAGCGGGATCAACACGGTCGAGACCTTCGATGATCCAAAGAGCTTTCTCAACAGAGGTTTCAATGTTGGTAGGAGCTCTCTGACCGTATTGGGGGGGGCAATCTCCTTTTGTATAGATGATAGTTGGAATTTTGATCTTTCCAATCCAGGGGGATTGGATTTCTACTCCATCGCGATACACGAAATCGGGCATTGTCTGGGCTTCAGTGCGAATCTATCCGACGAATGGAAAGGCCTGGTTAAATCAACCCGGTATATTGGACCGAAAGCTCTGGCAGCCTACGAAGCAGATACTGGGGAAGCGGTAACTTTCTTGGAGTTGGTATCGTCCAGCGACAATCACTGGCGGAACAATATTTATCAGTCGAAGATCTTTCCTCTCGGATCACCTGATTATCGAGGAACTGTTGGGAGGGGATCTTTGCAGGATCTTTTGATGGATCCTTCGCTCGGTTTCACGTCAGATCTGAGATCTGAGATCACGAATGTTGATGTGGCTGCGATTCAGGATATTGGCTGGAGTGTGATTACGAAAGATCCGCCTCCTCTTGTCGTTCCGCTTGGTGTTTCTCGTAAGGATGATGGTAGTTTGATATTAGGGATTCCTTCGGAGAAGGGCGCCCTCTACACGATTCAGACTTCGACCGATGGAACCAATTGGGAGGATGTCATTCCTTCGATCGCTGGAACCGGCAAGGATTTGTCTTGGAAGGACGGAGAGGAGGGGTTCTACGACCCTAATGCTCCTGCAGCAGAATTGAGCGCGAAGTTCTATCGGGTTCGCAAGAAATAACCGTTTTTGGCGGGTTGGCGATCTGGCGGACATTGAAATTAGGCCAGAGGTCGGGGCCGTGAAAGTTTGGGGAGCTTCAAAATCATTTTGAGTAGGTTCCGGACTTGCCAAGGTTGATCGTCTGTCAAAGACTCCGCTTGCTTTCAGGAATGAGAGGCCTCCGTGGCGGAATTGGTAGACGCTGTGGATTTAAAATCCATTGATCCTAGATCGTGCGGGTTCGATTCCCGCCGGAGGTACTTCCTTCTTTCCTAGCATTTGTTTTCTTGATGCTGGATGTGTTTTTATCGATTGGCCCAGGCCGCGGGATTCGCTTTAATAGCGGGGTGTTACGTTTTCTCCTTTTTCTCCCCTTCGTCATTGTCCTGTCCGGGTGCACGAGCAGTTCGGGCTACCGGCAATCGCCGGAGGCGACTCTTGAGAAGCTGTCGCCGGAAGTGTCGTTGGCCCATGTGGAGATTGATGACCAGGGGGAGCTGATTAGCTTCGAACAGTTGCAGAGGGTGACGGCTAAGATTAAGGCGGAGTCAACTGAGCCGCTCTTGTTGTTGGTTTATATCCACGGGTGGAATCGGAATGCCTCCAGGAACTGGATTTCGGGCGGCGGGGATTTGATTCGTTTTCGCAAGATGCTCGGTGAACTGGGCGAGGCCCGTGGGAAAAAGACGATGGGGGTTTTTGTGAGCTGGAGGGGGAGGTCGTTGTCGACTTTTCCGATTGGGGTCGATTACTTTCACCGTCATACGGCCGCGCGGAGAGTGGGGGGCGTTGCGGGTACTGAGGTGTTGCATGAGATCGGAGCGGCGGCGCGCGGAGCAAATGCAAAGAACCGTATTGTGATGTTAGGACATTCATTGGGAGGAGTGATTTTAGAAAGTGCGATGGCAGAGTCGATGGCGGCGAAGGTCTCAATGGAGACTGCAAGAGGACGGGAATTGAAGCGGAAGGACTTTCCGGCGGATCTCTGTGTCACAATCAATTCGGCGGAAACGGCCATCTACGCGCGTCAGCTTTTGGCGACCTTTAAAAACAGGGGAATCAGAGAAGTGGAAGGAGGTCCGCTTTTGGTAGCGCTGACGAGCCGGAAAGATGTGGTGACGAGTTTTCTTTCGCCTCTCGGAAATATTGTGGGCCGGTGGGTTCCCGGCCTGAATTTCTTCAATACGGGTGTGGCAGGGATGTATCGCAGGGATCCTGAGAACGATAAACTACGAGGAACCCAGGCGGCGGCTCATCGTTCAACAGTGGGCCATTTCAAGCCGCTGTTTAGCCACCGCTATGAAAAGGTGGATGACAGATCCCTAAGCCTTGCCGAGATCGTGCGCTTGAATGGGAGCGCACGACGAGGGGACGGTTTTTTGGTGCACGGGGAGAGGCAAAGTTATCTGTTCTCGCGACCTGAGAATCCGTTTTACAATGATACAGCTTATTGGATTGTGCCGATTCCGGAGTCATTCATCAAAGGGCACGAGGACCATTGGAATCACAGTTTCATCGGGTTGATGACAGCGATGATGTCGTTGACGAAGTGAGACTGCGGACTGTAGTTTGGAGATTTACTTCCGCAGCCCGAGGATGCCTTCGATATCGAGTTTCTTGAGTTGCTCGTCAGAGAAAGTTTCGCGAATTCTTTTTTGAACTGCTTTGTTACGGAGGAGGGCGGCGTAGTTTCCTTGGTCGTAGGTTTCCTGGACCTCGGGATTGACCGGGAGGGCATCGTAGATGACCTCCCCGTCCTGCTGGTCGGTGATTTGGGAGTATTTCTCCTTATTCTCCTGGACGATGGCAAGCTTGGCGGCATTGCTTTCAGCGGTGTTATTTAAGAAGTCGATTTTCTGGTGCCACTGACCGAGCTGGCTCTCGTCGACCCACTTCTTGAGCTTGGCAAACGTGGGTTCCTTGCTGGAGGTGTCGATCTTTCCGCTGACGTAGTTTTTGAGGCGCTCGAGTTCGGACATGGTGCCGGCATAGCGGACTCCGGTGAGCATGAAGTAGGCGTAGCCTACGCCAAGAATCAGGCCGAAGGCTCCCCCCGGCATCCCAAAACCGCCGGTGCGGGTCTGGCTCCCGTCGCCGCTTTTACCTGACAGGAAGCCGAGGATCTTTCGGGTGACGATGATGGTCAGAACGAAAGTGGTGATACCGATGACGGTGGACATCCAGGGTTCGGGTTGGGCGACGACTTTCTTGGCGATGGCGAAGCCGTTATTGTAAGCCCAGAGTCCGGTAAGGGAACCGAGGGCGAGGGCGATGAGATTAAAGAAGAACTTTACGAAATTCTTGAGAATCCCAAGGACAGTAAAGAGGGCAAGAATGATGCCGACGATGGTATAGGGGGAAAGTTGATCCATTCCGGGGAGGCTGGCATGATTGGGAGGCGAGCGGAAGTCTGGAACGCGTTTTGACTGATCTTGTCGACGTGAAGAGGAAAGGAGGAGCTGGGAGTGGAGGGTGTCCTACTGGGAGGCAAGGCACCCCAAAAGATATTATCGTCGGGGACATCAGGTCACCAGTCTCAACTCATTACGATGGGTTTGATCGTTGCCGCAGTGGTCGCGGGATTCTCTTGGCGTGTGGTGCCCATGACGACCTTACCGAGGGAACTCGGGCGGAACGGCGAGTTGTTTTCGGGCCGAGAGTTTTACCGATTTTTCACGCGATGGTTTCATTGTTTTTTTAGACTGTTGGCATGAAATAGGTTCCGGGGCTGATCGGGGTGGCTTTGGTCTGGGGGCAGATGACGGTGATTGAGTTTGACGAGCTGGCCTTCCACTGGGGGGTGATCCGAAAGGGGCTATGGAGTTTGTGGGCAGTTTGAACGGGCCGGCGAATCGGACTTTGAGGCAGCGATTTCGAAGAGTCCTTTTTTGGGGAATCGCAGGGAGAAGTGATTCGCTTACTCGCTGCAAAACGCGCGATGGCGGAGGAGGTGGTCGCAGAGGATAAGGTTGGTCATCGCTTCGACGATGGGGACGGCTCTGGGGAGGACGCAGGCGTCGTGGCGGCCCCGACCTTTGAGTTCGGTGTCTTCCTTTTCCTTGGAGACGGTGGGCTGTAAGGACATGATCGTGGCGGTGGGCTTGAAGGCTACGCGGAAGAGGATGGGTTCGCCATTGGAGATGCCGCCTTGGATGCCGCCGGAGTTGTTGGTCTTGGTGCGGACTTTTTCTCCGTCCATGAAGAAGTGGTCGTTATGTTCGGAACCTTTGAGGGTGGTTCCGGCGAAGCCCGAGCCGATTTCGAAGCCCTTGGTGGCGGGGATGGAGAGCATCGCTTTGGCGAGGTCGGCTTCGAGGCGGTCGAAGACGGGTTCGCCAAGTCCTGGAGGGCAGCCGCGGACGACGCATTCGATGGTGCCGCCGATGGAGTTGCCTTCGGAACGGACTTCCTTGATACGGGCGATCATGGCCTCGGCAGCGACGGGGTCGCCAGTGCGGACGATGTTGGATTCGATGTCGGAGGGGGTGACGGCGAGCGGGTCGACTTTGGCCTCAATATCTTGCACGGTTTTGACCCAGGCGATGGTTTCGAGGTTGGGGGAGAAATGCTGAAGGACTTTTTTGGCGATGGCAGCGGCGGCGACGCGGCCGATGGTTTCGCGGGCGGAAGATCGCCCGCCACCCTGCCAGTTACGGGTGCCGTATTTGGCATCGTAGGTGTAGTCGGCGTGGGAGGGACGGTATTTTTCGGCCATCTCGGAGTAGGCTTCGGGGCGGTGGTCCTTGTTGCGTACCAAGATGGCGATGGGAGAGCCGAGGGTTTTCCCTTCAAAGGTGCCGGAGAGGATTTCGCACTGGTCGGCCTCGTTACGTGGAGTGGTGACTTCGGACTGGCCGGGACGGCGGCGGTCGAGTTCGATTTGGAGGTCGGCTTCGGTGAGGGGGATGAGGGGAGGGCAGCCATCGATGACGACGCCGACGCCACCTCCATGGGATTCACCGAAAGTTGAAATGCGGAAAAGTTGGCCGAGCTGGCTGGACATGCGCGGCACTTTAGCAGCGGATTTGAATCGGGCAAGGGTGGGGCGTGTTTCAATCCCTCAGGGTTTTGCGCAGAATTCGAGCAGCTTCGGCACCAGTTTTCAGGGGAGAATTGTTAACGCCGAAGATGAGGACAACTTCGAAGAGGCCTTTTTCCAGGCCCTGTTGCATTAGATCCTCGGCTGAGAGGGCGTGGTGGCCGCTGCGTTTGGTGAGTTCAAGTTGCCAGGGGCCGATCCCGTGAAAAGAACGGTAGACGACTTCTGAGCAGGCGAGGCGCTCGGACTTGCGGAAGTCGAAGATGAAATCGTAGAGTTTGCCTTCATGGCTGAGAGCTCGCGTGAGTGCTTCCTTGAGTTCGTCGCGAGAGACCTGGGGGCGGAGGACGACGAAGGCATCGACAGCGAGGGTTTCGCGAAGGCGGCGGAGTTTCACGCCGTCTTTTTTTGCTTCGAGGACGGTGATGAAGTCATCGCCTTTGTCGGGAACGCCGAGATCACGGCGTTCATCGGGGCGGCCGATGTAAAGGGCGGCATGGGGCCAGAAGCCCGGGAGGAAGAGATTACTCAGAGCATCGTCATGTCGGGTCACGAAGACATCGCCGGGTTTTAAGAGTCCCTGGACTTCTTCGCGAACCCCATCGGTCACTCGTTTCCCCGATCCGGGTGGTTTGACGAAGGGTTGCTTCATTTCGGCGATGGCCGATCCGCTGAGGCGGAAGAGGTGAAACATGACTTTGGTGTAACCGGAGCTAGTGCGGCGGTTGAAGGAATAGAGACGGTAATTGATGACTGCGGCCCAAAGGGAACGTTTGCGGGTATCAAAGTAAGGTTCCTCCTCTTCAAGCCAGGGGATAAGCTCTTCGTAGCCTGATTCTGCGAGAGCATGGTGAATCGAGGCACGATGGGTTTCGTAGTATTTTTCAGCCTGCCGATACTGCCACATCCAGTTTGGCGAGCTGAGGCTGCGGTAGATTTTGGTAAACGTCTTGCGAGGCAAACCGAATCGAGGTTCGGCTTCGTCAAGCTTGGCCCAGACCACCGGGCGTTCTTTGGCTAGGTCTATGACGAAGCTGGCGCTGCGCATCAGCATTGAAGCTGCGCAGAAGGCGAGACCGAAGACCCGGAGATCCTCGCCTTTAAGGTGAGGTTGTAGGTTGCGAACCATTTGCCAAAGAGTTGAGCGGGCCCCGAGGTATTGGCGGTAGACTTCCCGAAGTCGTTCGTCTTCATCGGGGAGGTAGTATCCACGAGCCTGGGCGGCATCGGCAGTAGCGAGCTCGGCGGCGAGATTTTCACGTCGAGGCAGGGCTGGACGGACTCCTTGCAAAATGCGCCATGCTGAATCAACTGCCTCGCTTTCCATTTTTTTCATAGTCTAAAAGTCCTAGTGTTAGGTCAATCACAGCTCTCTAACAGGAATCCATCAAGTAATGGTGGGAATTGGGGGTTAACCACAACAAGTAGGCACGCGTCAACCCCTATAAATAAAGGGTTTCAGGATTATTTTAGCTTTACAAAGCGGCATGCAGGAAGATGATGGCCTTGCTATGAATAAAGGTGAACTCATCGAAGCTGTCCAGAAGTCCCTCGGAAATGAAGCAACCAAACGCTCCGCAGAGGATGCGCTTGCTGCTGTTCTTGACTCCATTGCAAATGGCGTAAGGAAAGACACGAAAGTCCAAATCATCGGATTTGGAACTTTCGAAGTTAAGAATCGCGCTGCCCGTATGGGTCGTAACCCCAAGACTGGAGAAGCAATGCAGATCAATGCTTCCAAGTCCGTTGGCTTCAAGCCGTCTTCGACTCTTAAGAAGTCCCTCTAAGCTCCCTGCCAGGTCCTTAGACTTCATTATTTAAGACAAACCCAGCCCGGTGGCCTGAAACGGCGACCGGGCTTTTTGTTTTCCCTCGTAATCTGGTAAAGCCGTCATAAATTCTGTCCCAAGCCTTTCCCTCTGATGCCATCCAGCACTGTTGAAAACTACCTTAAAGCGATCTGGACCTTGCAAAGTCGGGGCGGAAACGGGGAATTGGTGGCGATTGGCCGGGTGGCAGAGAAGCTTTCAGTGACGCCGGGGACCGCGACAACGATGATGAACCAGCTGCTAAAGAAGGGGTTGGTTGAATACATTCCGCGGAAGGGAGTGGTATTGAATGATGCAGGGCGTAAAGCCGCGATGCGGGTGTTGCGACGTCATCGATTGGTGGAGACCTTTTTGGTTGAAATCATGAAACTGGATTGGGCGGAGGTCCATGAAGACGCCGAAGTTCTGGAGCATGTTATTTCCGACCGGCTTTTGGCGAGGATGGATGAAATGCTCCATCACCCCACGCACGATCCGCATGGTGCGCCTATTCCCAGAGAAGACGGCCAGCTGGTTCCTGATGGGACGGCTGTTTTAGCGGAGTGTCCGCCTGGATCCTACACTTTGAAGCGCGTCAGGGAGGATCAGCCATCTTTTCTCCAATGGTTGGCGGGGCTTGACCTGGTGCCTGGGACTAAGTTGATCCTTGCCGAAAGAAACCTTGAGGCTGACACCCTCACGCTGAACCTGCCCAATCGGGAGGCCGCGGTGCAAATTTCTCTCCCAGCTGCAAAATCTCTCCTTGTGGTCGAATCCTGATCACGGTCTCTAGTCTCAGGGCAATTGCTTAGCGGGGCATTGAGCTCTTATCACGAAAGCATTTTTCTATTCCCTCTAAACTTAGGCCCCAAAACGGACGGCATATCATGCCCAGCTATGATGTGCTCAACAACCTCATCAATGGGGTAGCCCCCACGATCTGGCAGAAGCGCTCAACCAATCGCCGGCGCTCCACCAGGACAAGCTTCCCAAAAGCCTCGCTCTCGATTGGATGCGGAGAAAAAACAGGGGGTCAACTTGGTCCAATCATCCGGGAACACTGGAGAGTGAAAAATCTCAACCACTGGAAACGGGACACCACCGATTGGAGAGAAGACGGGCCCCTGAAAAGAAATCCGAAAGGGGCCAATAACCTTGATCTATTGGGAAACGCCTTGCTCGCCGTGATCCTCTTCGAACGGTTTGACTCCCTCAACGACGCCGTCGATTATTACCGAGACAACCGCTCAAAATCGTTGGGATTCATGAAAACAGAGCCCCCTCTTTCCAGAATAGCCCAGCTAAGTAATCGCGCTGGCCCAAGGAAGAGGACTTTTTCCTTTTCCTGAGGCCCTCAAACCGCTTCGTTAGGGGCACCTGCGGTCATGAAAACATCTCTTATTCTCTTTCTATTAGCCCTGACGACGGCTCTGGGTCTTGCCCAGGTCAGCTTGGAAATCAAAGTTGACCGTCGCCAGTACCTCGCTCATGAGCCCGTTTCGGCTGTGGTTACCATAACGAATCGCAGTGGGCGTGAGCTCAGTTTTGTGAGTCGGGCCGAAGGAACGATTGCCCATAGCTGGCTCGATTTCAGCATTCGCGATGCCTCCAAACGTGGATTGCAGAAGCGTCATAACAAAGTATTTCAGAAAGCAGTGATCCCTGCAGGGCGGAGCATGTCTCGCCGAGTGAACCTTAGCGGGATGTTTAATTTGACCAAAGTGAGCAACTACGCTGTGACAGCACACGTTCGCCAACCTGGGATCGACGAGAATAGCTACAATTCCAATTCCGGTCATTTTACCGTGGGAGGTGGTCATAAAATATACAGTCAGCCATTCGGAGTTCCAGAAACCCGGTTTTCCAAGCGGGAATACAACGTGGTGACCTTCAATGATGGCAAGAAAACCTCAATCTATGCCCAGGTGATGGATCAGAATTCGGGGATCTCACTCTCAACATTTCGCATGAGCGAATACCTTTCGTTTGTGAAACCCCACATGGCGTTAGACGGGGAAAACCAGCTTCACGTTCTTTATCTTGCCAACCCGGAAGTTTTTGTCCACGCAACTGTTAACCAAGACGGTGCCCACATTGATACGAAATACTTAAAGCGTGCCAGCGGTCGCAAACCCAAGTTTGTGGCCTTCGCGGATGGTAAACTTGCTGTTTCCGGTGCCATTCCCTTCGACCCCAAAAAAGAAGCGCAACAAGTCCAGAAAGCCCGTAAATCTTCGGAACGTCCCAATTAATTCACGAAACTCCTAAAAAAGATTGCTTTAATGGTTAAGATTTTTTAAAAATTAAGTTATCCAAAATTCATACACATGAAATTCCTTCTCACCACTCTCATTTTACTATCTGCCACTCTTCTGCAATCCTCAGCCGGATCGTTCAACACCGTGGTCATCGATGCTGGTCATGGCGGTCGAGACAATGGGGGTAGTTATGGAAAAGTTTACGAAAAGTGGCTTGCGCTTGATACCGCAATGCGGGTTGAGAAGAAATTGAAAGCCAAGGGATTTAAAACCGTGATGACCCGCCGGAGTGATAACTTCATCACCCTCCCGGGCCGTGCCAAGATTGGGAACCGCTACCCAAATTCGATTTTTGTCAGTATTCATTATAACTTCACTTGGAAGCGTAACGTTTCCGGCCTTGAGACATTCTACTGTTCCCAGCGTTCCAAGCCTCTTGCCGCAGCCGTTCAGAGCGGAATGCTCGGTGAAGTCAAATCAGTCAACCGAGGTGTCAAATTTGCCCGCTACTACGTCATTCGCCACGCTCAGAATCCCGCTATTTTGGTGGAAGGTGGTTTTGTTTCCAATTCCAAAGAGCGTGGACGCACCAAGGAAGGATGGTATCGTGAGGCTCTGGCCAACGGCATCGCAAAAGGTATTTCGGACTATAAGAATCTTCGTCGCCGCGGAACCGTTCACTAGTAGAGACAGATTTATCCATGTCTGTCGATTGGCGCGAACGTTATCAGACCGGCGAGACACCTTGGGAAAAAGGGAAGCCCCATCCGGAGCTCCCTTTTCTGTTGTCCGAGCATCGCGGGCTCGTCGTGGAGGCGGAGAATATTTTGGTTCCGGGATGTGGCTTTGGGCATGATGCCAACTTGATTAGCTCGGTAGCGAAGGGGCAAGTTTTCGGATTAGATGTGGCTGACGAGGCGATAGGGCAGGCAAAGGAGCGATACTCCGGAGAGCAAAGATCGTGGGTGGTTGGCGATCTTTTTGAATCGGAGGGAAACTATGATCTTGTTTTCGAGCATACTTTTTTTTGTGCCATTCCGGTGGAGCGGAGGTCCGACTACGTCGCGACGATGGCTCGTCTGATCCCTCAAGGAGGGCATTTGCTGGCGCTCTTTTTCCTCAACCCAGACCACAAAGGTGAGGAAGGGCCTCCATTTGGCGTGACGGTGGATGAACTCAAGGGGTTCTTTGGAGGCGCTTTTGAAATGATCTGGTCACAGCCTCCCTCGAAGACCTTTGAAGCCCGCGAAGGTGATGGCCGCGAGCTTTCGATTCTATGGAGGCGATTGGGTGACTAGGGTTTGGTGCCATCCTGGCGAAGTAGAATCGAGTAAGTTCCAAGAACGCCGAAAAGAGTGGTGGACGGTTCTGGGATCTTGCCGCCGATTTAAATGCGGTTAATGATGGAGAGCTTGCCAGAGGAGTGGAAGGGATACCGAAATTTGGGTCTGTTTTTCCGTTAAACCGAACGTAGTTTGACAACGAGACTCAGCCGAAACCCGGTCCGAATTCTTCCTTGGTGGTGAGACCACCGTAGATATGTCCTGTGATTTTCAGGACGGGCTGACCATTTTCTTTGATTGCGAAAAAGACCCTGGGGGGATCCTTGTTGAATCCGAGCGGATTGCCCAAAGGCGATCACTGGAGAAAGTGATGAGGAAGACGAGAAGTTTCGTGAGAGAGAGTGAAGGGAAATGAGTTAGTCGCGAACCTCTTCGCAACTATCATCGAGTTTTTGGCTCAGCGTATGAATCTCGGCTTCGAGCGATTCGATCTCAGTCATGTCCCCAAGGGGCCGTTTTGGGAAAGCTTCGTGAAGTATTCCTTTGGGTCTAGAGAAAGGGAGGGGCTATGAAACAGCCGGGATGGGTTTGCTTTTCCAAGCAAGGGGAGCAGTTCGGGTCGCAAAAAGGTAGAGGGCGCTAAAGAGACTCTGGGCGAGAAGTGCGTTACGGAAAAAGACCCAGGTCGGAATGGCGTATTGGGGGAGCCCGACGGTGAGAGCCTGAATCCAGGTTGCGAATGACTTGCTGGTGTAGAGAGGATCAGAGGCCCAGCTCAGAGTATTCGTGACAAGATAGAAAACGAGGGCGCCGGCGAGAGATCCGAGGAAGATCCTTCCTGGTTTGGCGTTTTTGAAGAGCCGAGCGAGGGCGATCATAGCGGCGAAGCCAAGAATAGGAGTGAGCATTTGAGCCGTCCAATCATATCCTTGAGCAAAATTGGTGGGGCCATAACTCAAGAGCCAGGCAACCGAGGGAAGGAGAATACCGCGCCATCCAAACAGAACCATGCCGCAGAAGAAGAGAGCGCCAAAGGGCTGGAAATTGACGAGAGAGTCGGGTGTCATCGTGCCAAGAACGCGGGCAATGCCGAGAACGATGACAAAAACGATGAAAGGAAGTATGCGTTGCATGAGCGGGTTTTACCGGAAGATCGGGGAATTTAAAATTCCAGAGTTTGCATTCTTTTGAGGAGCCTGATTGAGGTTAGGTGTATCGACATGAGGGATTTGGGGAGGGCTTTTAATGAGCATGTTGGGGCAGGCGCAATTCACTCCTGGTTCTTTGTCGGAGAAACCGGTGAGATGATTTCCGGTGTCGGACTGCTGGGACTGGTAGCGGCCGCGCTCTCGACTTGGCTGACCTCGGTGAGATCGTTGGTGAATCTGGCCTAACGCGCCTGAAGAATTTTTTCGGTTTCGAGACCGGTGAGGGACTTGAGTCCTTTGATCATACGGGCGAGGATGAAGCCGCCGACGACAAGGAGGGGCACGCCGATGACAAGGAAACCCCACCCGGTGATGCGGCCCACGTCCTTGTTATAGAGTTCCTTCCAATCACTGGCGGTCGGGTCGAGGTCGTGGAGGAAATAAAAGGCGAGGCCAAGGTTCATCACAGCGGAGAGGCAGAAGGAGCCGAAAAACAGGAGGGTCGAAGTCCAGAGGAGGTTCCCGAGTTCGGATTCCTTGTCGTTGATTTTCACCTTCTTGTTAATGCGTCCGTGGTCGAAGATGTTTTCATTGTAAACGAAGGCATTAAAAAGAGGAGTCGCGGACTTGTGGGTGAGGAGGAAAAGGGAGCCGAGGATGAGGGGTTGGATGGCTTCTTTGATTCCGAAGAGAAGCGGGGCGTGCTTGCGGGTTTCGGGATCGTTGTTGGAAAAGAGATAGATCGTGATGACGCCGGTGAGGAGAACGTTGCCCACGCCCACAGCTGAGAAGGTATTCATCTTCCGATACTGGATGAAATGCCAGATGCCGTAGCAGAGGGGGATGGCGACGGCGAGGCCCATTGCGACGTATGGTCCGAGGTGCCAGGCCTTGTCTCCGCCCTTGCTGCAATGGCTCAGGATGAGCACCGGCAGAATGACGTTGACGATGATGTCGGTGAGGGGATTGTCCTGCTTTTGAGCGGGAGCAGCGGGCGTGTCTTTGGTTTCGGACATGAGAACGTGAGAAGGGGAGGGGAGATATGGAAAGGGCCCGCAGAGAGCGGGCCCTTAGAGGAAAATGGTGCCCGGGAATTTACGCGGAGTAAATGGTATTTCCAGTGGAGCGAAGCTCGTCGCAAGCCTGCTTCATGCGGTCACAGAGGGACTGCTCGGCCTTCTTGAGATAGCTGCGTGGGTCGTAGCATTTCTTATTGCCGACCTCGCCGTCGATCTTAAGCATGCCCTCGATGTTTTCGCACATGTGAGTGACGATGGGGCGGGAGAAAGCATACTGGGTGTCGGTGTCGATGTTCATCTTGACGACACCGTAGTCGAGGGTTTCCTGGAGGTCGTCGCTGGAAGTTCCGGAGCCACCGTGGAAGACGAGGTCCATTTCGGCTTCTGGGCCATACTTGTCGGTGACGACCTTTTGTCCGTCACGGAGGATGGTTGGCTTGAGCTTCACGGAGCCAGGTTTGTAGGCGCCGTGGACGTTTCCGAAGGTGGCGGCGAACATAAAACGACCGATTGGATTGAGGGTCTCATAGACCTGCATCATATCTTCGGGTGTGGTGTAAAGCTTCTCGGCGGGGAGGCCGGAGGTATCGTGACCGTCTTCTTCGCCGCCGACGCAGCCGGCTTCGATTTCGAGGATGATGTCGAGTTCAACGCATTCCTTGAGGAGTTCGACGGAGATCTTCATGTTCTCATCCAGGTCGACGACGGAGCCATCGAACATGTGGGATTGGAAAAGAGGGCCTTTGCCTTCGGCAATGCGCTTTCGGGAGGCGTCGAGAAGAGGGCGGAGGAAGGAATCGACCTTCTCCGGGTGGCAATGATCAGTGTGGAGGCCGACGAGGATGTCATATTTCTCGGCGAGAATATGAACAGCCTCGGCAAGAACGATGGCACCGAAAGCCGCGTCATTGACCGCAGTGCCGGATGCGAACTGGCCGCCACCGGTCGAGACCTGGATGATGCCGTCGGATTTCGCTTCCGCGAAGGCCTTGAGAGCGCCATTGGCGGTAGTGAGAGAGGTGATGTTGATGGCGGGATAGGCGTATCCACCCTTTTGGGCGGCATCGAGCATCTGTTGGTATTGTTCTGGTGTCGCGACTGGCATGACTGGGGCGGAATTACCCTAGATCAGTATGACTGGCAAGGATGGTCTTGTGACAGGGAGGTCAGGTGATCTCAGGCTAGCGCTTCGGTCGGGAGTTCTTTAGGGTTCTGACATGAGCATTGTTGGCGTCGTTTTTCTTTTGGCCTTGGGGTATCTTTGCTCTTCGGATCGCAGGGCCATTTCCTTGCGGACGGTGGGTGGCGCTTTTGCGATTCAGGTGACGTTTGCGGTGTTTGTTTTGGCAACGCGGTGGGGAAAGTCCTCGCTCAAGTGGCTTACGGATCGCGTGGAAGATTTGGTGGGAGCGGGAAACGAGGGGATTATGTTTGTCTTTGGAGGTCTCTCTGATCCCGGGGCGGGACTTGGGTTCGTTTTCGCGTTTCGAGTGCTTCCAGTAATCATCTTTTTCTCTTCGTTGATCGCGGTGCTCTACCACCTGCGAGTGATGCAGATCATTATTCTCGTGGTGGGAGGAGGTTTGAGAAAGGTACTTGGAACTAGTCGAGCGGAATCCTTCTCGGCAGCGGCAAATATCTTCGTGGGGCAGACGGAGGCCCCGTTGGTGATCCGTCCGTATCTGTCTAGAATGACCACTTCGGAACTTTTTGCGGTGATGGTGGGAGGGTTGGCGAGTATCGCGGGTTCGGTGTTGGTCGGCTATTCGCAGATGGGAGCGCGGATGGATCACCTTATCGCGGCTTGCTTCATGGCGGCACCCGGCGGGTTGCTTTTTGCGAAGCTTCTTTTGCCGGAGACCAGTGAGCCGGATTCGTCGCGAGTCGAGTTGGCGGAAGGTGAAGAAAAGCCCGCGAATGTGATCGATGCAGCTGCGTTGGGCGCATCGAGTGGCCTTAAGTTGGCTCTTAACGTCGGCGCGATGCTTTTGGCATTCATTGGCCTAATTGCGGTGGTGAATTTACTTTTAGGGGGAGTTGGGAGTTGGTTTGGAGATGACTCGTTTAGTTTGCAGAAGGTCTTGGGGTGGGTGTTTGCGCCAGTGGCATATCTGATTGGCGTCAGCGGAGGTGATATTCAATCGGCCGGGAGTTTGATCGGGCAGAAGTTGATTTTGAACGAGTTTGTGGCCTTTGGAGAATTTCAAGGATTGAAGGAGGGGATGACGGCAAGGACCCAGGGCATCGTCACCTTTGCCCTCTGCGGTTTTGCGAACCTTTCTTCGATTGCCATCCTACTGGGTGGCCTTGGTGTGATGGCACCCAGTCGCCGGCAGGAAATTGCCCGGTTGGGGCTCAAAGCGCTCTTCGCTGCGACCTTGGCGAATTTGATGAGCGCGGCCTTGGCCGGGATCTTTTTGTAAATCCCAAACTTGGAGGGGGAATAGACTGACGACATTGGTCCTTTGAGGAGGGCTGGAAGCCGTGCTAGATATTGAGTTCAGCTTCATGAGACACACACTCACAATGATCCTGGGAGGGATTCTCCCAACACTCACTCTTGGCGATGTTGTCATTAATGAAATATCGGCAACAAGCGCTCCTCGAAACCTTCGTTGGGACGAAAATGACCAAGCGTATGCCGGCGCGGGTCCTGCCTGGTGGTCGACTTCCTTTGATGATGCCAATTGGGAGACCGGGGCGATGCCGGTTGGATATTCGCTGGGTTCAATTTCCACGAATCTTGGCACTGACCTTCGAAATATTTCGCCCTCATTTTATACTCGAAAAAATTTCGAGGCCACGGCTTCGGAGTCTTCTTCTTCGGATCCTCTCATTCTGACGATCAACTATAACGATGGCTTTGTCGCCTGGCTCAATGGTGTCGAAGTGGCGCGTCGGAATATGGGGGCGCAAAAGGCGCACATTTTCCATGATCAGTTGGCCTACCGGGCAAGCACGGCGGGGACTTCGAGCGAATCCATCTCGCTGGGCATGTCCTCAGAACTTCTTAAGGAGGGGCAAAATGTCCTTTCGGTGCAGGTGAACAATTACACGCTCAGTGGAAATATGCGTCTCGATATGTCGTTGAAGATTGATCAGGCGGGCCTCACGGACCCATCGCTTTTTTCGACTGGAAGCGAGATTTCGTATCTTCGGGGGCTCCGGGAGGCTTCTGCTGATTTGGTGGAGCCTGCCCTTCCTGATGGTGATCCTTCCGATTGGATTGAGTTTCACAATACAGGAGATTCGGGAGTTGATCTTACGGGGTGGACTTTGAGCGATGCGGTGCTTTCTCCAGCAAAGTGGACTTTCCCCGCCGGAACGACGATTTCCGCTGGTGGATTTCTTGTGGTCTTAGCAGACAATCCTTCGGAAGAAATCTCCGGAGCGATATACCTCCATACAAATTTTAAACTTGATGGAGGAGGGGAGGATCTTGCCCTCTTCGATGACACAGGCTCTGAGGTATCGAGCCTGACCATGGGTTATCCCAGGCAGTATCCCAATTACAGCTATGGGCGGGACAGCTCGGGGATGATGAATTTTCATACCAATCCCACGCCGGGGGAGCCGAATTCCGGCGAGGCCTTCGTATCCAAAGTGGATGCTCCGGATTTTCATAAAAAGGGTGGATTTTACGACAGCGCCATTGCGGTGGCTCTGACCTCACAAACTCCGGGTGCGATCGTGCGCTACACCACGGATGGAACGGAGCCCACTCTTGGGAATGGAAACGACTACACTTTACCGCTGTCCCTTGCTCGCGTGACGACTCGAAAGGGGCACGTGATTCGTGCACGGGCTTTTCTTGATGGGCACATTGCCTCGAATGTCAAAACTCACACTTTCTTGATTGGGCAGGATTCCAGAGTCCGGACTTCCCCGGCTTTGATCTATTCCGGAGATCCTGAGCGGGCTCTCTATGACCCTTTCGGTGTCATGGGAATCAACGGCGGGAGCTACGTGAGTAGCTTGTGGCAGCCAAGAGGTCCCTTTGACTATAACAATGTGATCAACCGGGGGAGGGCCTATGAGCGCCCAATTCATGCTGAGTTTTATTTCGCCGATGGCTCGGTGGGATTTCGTTCCGACGTAGGCCTTAGAGTGGCGGCTAGTAGCTACTCCCGACCCCGAATGCAACTCAGTCAAACCGGGCTTTCGCCATGGCCCGACAAAAGCCGCCAAAAGCCATCGTTTAATCTCTACTTCAGGGATGACTCTGGGAATCCATCGGTCGATCTCCCTTTAAACGGGCCCGCCCGGGCATTTAGCAGCTATGAGCGCTTTCGTGTTCGTGCCGGAAAAAACGACATTCGCAACCCTTACGTGATTGATGAGTTGTTCCGGCGCTTGAGCCACGACATGGGAAATGGCGCCAGCCTTGGGGTCATTAACAGCCTTTATGTGAACGGGGAGTTGAAGGGCTACTATAATATGGTGGAACGCCTTCGAGAGCCCTTCTTCAAGTCACTCTATAAATCGGAAAGTAATGCTGAATGGGACGTTTTGCAATTCGAAGGGAATGATAACGTTGCCGAAGGAGACAAGGTGGCCTGGGACGATATGATCACGCGGCTGAATGCTTCGCCCACGGCGGCAAACTGGGAGAGGGTTCTTGAAGTTGCCGGTGTCGAAAATATGGCCAACTACTACCTCCTGAACATTTACGGAGCCACTTGGGATTGGCCTCACAATAATTGGGTTGCGGCCAAAGAACGCTCGCCCAAAGGCCGGTATCGCCTCTTTGTTTGGGATGCCGAAGGTGCGATGAATAACGCGGGCAGTCGTTCCAATTCCCAGGAGATGATCAAGACTTTCATTCTCGGGACTGCGACCGGGCAATCGGGGGAAAGGGGAATAAGGGGAGAGCTTCGTGACCTTTGGCGCGGGCTCAATCGGTGGGAGGAGTTCCGGCTTGTTTTTGCCGACCAAATTAACAAACACTTCTTTAATAACGGAGTTTTGGATGACCGTGATCTTGTGAACTCTCATATTAAGAACCGCTTTGATGGGCTGGTAGGTGAATTCTCTGATCTCCTCCGCCTCATCATGAATCAGTCGGTGCAGACCGGTAAGTTCAATAGTTGGGTGAGGCCAACCGTAGGACGCCGTCGCTATCTTTTGGGGCCCGCTCGGGAGGATTTCCGCATTAATAATCTTTGGCCAGAAACGACTCCGCCGGAGTTCAGCCAATTTGGAGGGACCGTGGACGAGGGATATCCGCTCCTGGTTACCAACAAGGCCGGGACTGTTTATTATACCACTGATGGCTCGGACCCACGTCTCACTGGAGGAGCAGCTAGGCCCGGTGCCGTTTCCCAGCCAGGTTCGCTTCTTGATGTCGCTCTATTCCCGATTGAATCCGTGTGGGCCTACAACGATTCTGATGGGGATCTGGGGACTTCATGGCGTTTTCTTTCATACAACGATGATCTTTGGCCGACTGGAAAAGGGGCGCTTGGCTATGGCCCAATCAAAGATGGCACGATCGTCATTCCTATCGGAACCGAGGTGAACAAATCTATTCCCCGCCAGCCGACTTCCTACTTCCGCAAGACTTTTGAGATCGACCAAGCCTCGGCGTATCTCAATCTCGATTTGGCCTTGAGAGTGGATGGAGGAGTCATTGTCTACCTGAACGGGGTGGAGGCATTTCGCGAATCCAACATTCCCGAAGGCGCAATCTACAGCACGGTCCCAACCGCAGATAATAGTGACGGAAACGAAGGCGACCTGACAACGTATCTGCTCGATCCGGGATTTTTGATCGATGGCACCAACATCATCACGGTAGAGCTTCACAACAAACCTGGCAGTAGTGATATGGTGTTGGATGTCGAGTTAACCGGCAAAAGGGCGAATGATGGCAATCTCCCGATCTTTGTCGACGGACCGGTGACAGTGAAGGCTCGGAGTTTCTACAATGGGGAATGGAGCGCATTGACCTCGGCGGATTTCACGGTGAATTCAGTTCCGGCTTCGGCCGACAATCTCGCGATTGCAGAGATTCTCTACAATCCTGTTGGACCAAGTGTGGACGAAGGTGAGGCCGGGCATGACGATGGGGATCTCTTCGAATTCCTTCGATTGGAGAACTTTGGCGATACCAACATCGATCTGGGACAGGTTCGTTTTACTGACGGAATCACTTTCGATTTTGGAGCTTCTGCGAGTCGGGTTCTTCGTCCCGGGGAAGCGGTCATTATTGTCAACAATTTGGAGGCCTTCCGGTTCCGCTACGGAAGTGAATTTGATGACCTGATTGCCGGGGAATATGACGGTCAGCTTTCCAATGGCGGAGAGCAAATCCGTCTCATTGGGGAGGAAGATTCCATCATTCATGAGTTCGTGTTCGACACTGACTCCCCTTGGCCATCGCTCGTTGATTTGGACGGACACTCCCTTCAGCTCATCGACCGTTCTGCCGATTATGGAGCGGGAGCCAATTGGAGAGCTTCTGCGAAGCTGGGAGGAACTCCGGGAGGTCAATTGAATTTTGCCAGCTGGCAAAGAGAGGCCTTCTCGACAGCTGAGCTTTCCGACTCTGCGATCTCTGGTCCCAATGCAGATCCTGATCAGGATGGTTGGAGCAACTTCCTTGAGTTCGCCTTTGGGTCGCTCCCTGGTGACGTCTCAAGTGTGCCGACCGAGATTGAATCGGGAATTGAGACGGTTGATGGTGAGCGCTACTCCACACTGAGCTACTCCCGTGGCCCGGGAGAGCGGGCCGTGACTTTCTCTGCTGAAATTAGTGATGACTTGGAAACTTGGAAGATAGGAGGGGTTCCCCTTTCCCCGGAGACTGTCCATCCTGACGGATCAATCACCGCAGGTTTCCGTCATTCAGTGCCGATTGACGAAAACGATCGCTACTTACGCTTGAAGGTGACTTCCAACTAATCCGGCCTTTGGCGGTTATTTGCGATCCAGCGAAATGGCTTCGGCATAGGCGAGTTCGCCTGTGCGGCCGTTGTAGTATTGGAAAATGATTTGGGGGTGTGGATAGGCCACAAGCCGCTTCTCTCCCAATTTTTTGGGCATGTTGAAGACGTTGTTCACTTGCACGACACAGAAGTAGGGATAGAGGCGCTGGAGTCGTTCGAGATCGGGAAGAATGTAGGAACTCCAGCGGATGTCGCACTTGCGCGGACCCCAGTCGAAGATCCCGGTCGCAGGCCGATCCATCTCGTCGTTTTTTGGCACGTGGTTCACGCTATTGTGGGGCCCACAGCAAAACTCCCAGACATTGTCGGTAATTTTGATGGCGAAGCTATTGTGGAGATCGCCGGTGAGAATGAAGACTTTCTTGCCAAGCTTGTCCCATTCCTCGATGAGTTTTTCGCGCTCATCGAGGAAACCGGTCCACGCTTCTTCCTTGTTCCCTGCCGCTTCAAACCCTCCTGCTCCACTGTGGGGAATCATGAAAGGAACCGAGGATGTGAGGAAAAAGAAATCGGCGTCACTTTCCTTCATCGATTTGAGGAGCCATTCCCGTTGGGTTTTACCAAGCATGGAAACCCCTTCTTTTCCGCGGTCGGTGACATCATGCATGTCGCGTGACCCACGAGTATCGAGAAGGAAAAACTCGCAGTTTGAAACGCGGAATTTTCCATAGGAACTCCGCCCGATCGAGTAGGTGACCTCGTCTGTGACTTTGGCAGGCATGTGAAGCTCGAGAGTGTGAGCGTCGATGACTTTGGTGATTTGATAGACATAGGAATTTTCGTGCCCCTCATCGTTGTCGAATTTCAGGTTGTTGACTCCGGCTTCGGCCGTCCCCCAGTGGACGTGAAGGGTTCCCATTTCTTCGAGCGGGAGCTTGGTGAAGTCTGTTGATTGATCAACGAGGAGCTTGCTGCCAGCAGTCATTTTTCCGCGGGAGGCGTGGACTCGTTGCTCATGTTCGACAGGGTTTGCCCAACCGAGGTAGTCAAACCAGGCACGTGTTCCAATATCTCGAAAGACAGTGCGGCGGTGACGTTTTCCAATCTCTGCGGAACCCCAGATGTCGTTGACGAGTTCGTGATCATCGAAGGTGAAGTAGCTTGGGACATGGCGGTGCCATTTGGCCAGCTCGTTTCCACGATTGAGGTAAAGCTTGTAGTTTTCCCAAACGCCGACGATCGATGGCATGGTTTCGACGGTGGGAGGGAGTTGATTGAGCCCTTGTGTGAGTCGCCAGGCTTCGGGAGGATAAGTACGAAGCTCCTCGTAGAGCCAATCTCCATTCATGATGTGGAAGTGGGTTTTATGAGCCCAATCCCGGTTAAGGTTTTCGTATGTGGGAGTGCGATGTCCGATGCCGTGAAGTGGGTTTTGGTTGGCGCAGGATCCGACTTCGAAGCGGAAGTTGAAGAGCCCTTTCGGGTTGTGCTCGGGGTTCTTGCTCTCCTCGAGAGAGGGCAGAGTGAGGAACGATCCAGGAAGGCCGTGGGGATTTTCTGAGACGAAAATTTGATAGTGATAGCGAGTGTCAGGACTAAGGTTGGCGAGTTGTGCGACGCCGGTATTGTCGCGATCGATAGCTGTTTTGGCTGTTTTGCTGGATTGGGTAAGTTGGCCTGGATGGATTCCGAACCTTACGATAAATTCTCCTGGCTCCGAGGTGCGACCCCAAACGGAAACCGAATGTGCGGTAGGCTTTCCCAGCATCGGGCCATGTGTGAGCCGGATGGGATCCCGGTGAGCAAAAACCGGAAGGAGGAGCATGAAAGCCAGCGATGAAATGATCCTGATCATTTGAGAAGTATGGAATGACAGATTGCAAATGAACAGGAAATCCTAGGGGCGGGCTTTCTGATTTCCGTGTGGCAGTTTCTAGCGGCAATGAATCTGCAGGAAAACGTTCGCTGAAAAGGTTTTGGAGTTAGCTTTCCCTACGATTGCAGGGGCCTGTCCAAATCTTTAATGGCGAGTTCGGAATCCCTGCACGTTCACCAGGAGATCAATGTCCAAAATGATGTGATCCTTTACGAGTCCGGCGAGGTCTGATTCATCAGTGATCTCTTTGATGAAGTCGTTGACTTCGTCTGCTTCTCCCATGAGCTGGAGTTCGACGGTTCCGTCCTTAAGGTTTTTGATCCAGCCAACGACCTCGAATCCGAGGGCAAGTTGCTTCACTGAATAGCGAAAACCTACTCCCTGAACCCGGCCGCTAAAAATGACTCTTTTGGCAGTCATTCGATGGTGGGTGAGTTTGTGAATACAACCTGTGTGCCCTCGCTGGAGATCTTAATAACTCTTTCCGGTTGCGTTTCTCCCAGCGCTCCCAACATGGATCGCTTGACTTCTGCAACGAGGCCCGCAGCCGATTTTTCTGATGACATTTCCAAGATCCAGGTTAACGCGAGTTCCTCGCCGTTGTCGAAGACCCGATATTGGTCACCTCGCCATTCTTCGGCGAGGGGGCTGGCCTCGATCACTCCTGCGTAGGGTTCCAGCCAGAGTCGCAGTCCCAGCTCTCCAAGCTGATTGGTAGCGAGGATTTTTTTGCGGGAATCCGGGAAGATGGTTTCTTTCACGGCGATTGGTTCCCGGTTGGGATGGATAATCCGTGCTGTTGTTGTGGGAGTCTCCCGGAACATCCGACTCCAAGCTTCCCGGGAATCGATGTAAAAATGTCTGGAGTAGTCCGCGCCTTCGAGGAAAGGGAAATTGCTGAGCCCTTGGATGACGGGAGAGAGTTCGTTTAAAAGTTCCTCGCGGTTCGCTTCCGGATCTCTCCATTCCGCTTCGTTAGCCGCAGCATTCCGCCTCAGAAATCTGGCTTGTAAGGCCGCGGCTGCCCCTGAGTGAAGAGCTTCCCAAGCCTGCCATTCGTCCCGGGTGGACCACTCTTTTTGAGGGTGATTTTGAAACGAGAGCTGTTGGGCTAGCAGCCGAGCAAGGACGGAGCGGTCGGGGACACTGACTGGATCGAAGGATTCGGAGATGAGTATTTGTCCCTTGGCGAGATCAAAAATCCCTTTGGCCCCATCGCTGTTCACCATGACAAGCTGAACAAGGAGGTTTTGATTTTGAGGAAGGAGTCCAAGCAATTCCCACGCGACACTCTCTTTCTCCAGGCCGAGCTCGCCATGAATAAGCTCAAGGTTGGCTTGAGCGGCGTCACGCATTGCCGTCGGAGAAGCAAGGCGGACATCGGGTGATTTTAGAAACACCATTCCGTAATCCTTCTCGATCCAGGCGATGAGATCATCAGGAATAGGGTAGGGGCCGCTGGAGAGCATCGAGCGAACCTGAGCAAGTTCACCATTCAGTTCGTCGACACGCTGGGTGAGCTCGGAATTCTGCGCCCTGAGTGTCGCAGCCTCATCACCATCGACTTGTGCGGAGCCCGACGTTCTCCAATAGTCGCCATAAAACCACCCACCTGCAATCAGCCCGATGGCTGCCAGAATTTGAAACACCCGTTCCGGACTCATTCGGTTTACTTTTTAGTCTTCTTCTCTTCCACAAAGGGATTGTCCTTCAGAGGGTTGGTGGAGGACCCAGTATTGAAGTTCTTTTCCTGACCAAAGAGGTCCAAGGGCTTTTTCGTCTTCTTGAAGGTCGCTTGTGCCGTTTTTCCTGGATTAGGGACAAGGGAGATTGCTTTACTCTGATTGCCATCGGCGTCGTAGAAGTAATACACACGTCGCACCGGCATCTCTACGAGTTGACCGTTTTCGTCTCTCATGGCTGGAGGATAATAGTTCTTAACACGGGCATCGTACATGTTTTCCGCGACTAGCAGTCCGGTTTCCTTGTCATAACCATATTGAACTCGATAAATTTGGACGCCTTGTCCGTCATGAATTCGCCCAACGGTCAGGAACCCTTTTTGATTCCGTAAATAAGTGGCCTTCATTTTGACGCTGTCATTTTGATCTTTGGTCGTCTTGACTAGACGGCGATCATCGGGGGATCGCTCAAAGACAACGTATGAGCCATCCTGATCATTTCGCTTAATGCGGACATGGGGCCCTTTTGATTCCCATAGATCGGCTTCCTCTTGGGCGAAGCAGTTGGGGTTGCACGAGATAACGATCAATGCTGTCGTAAATACGGTGATGAGTTTTTTCATTGAGATGGTATTGGTGTGACTGAGAGCATGCAAAATTCTATGAGCGAGCACAACCCTCGAAGGAGTAACCATCATGAAGGCAGCGTGATTTGGCATGCTGGTTCTCAAAGTTGGAACTTGGATCGGAAAGCGCTGATTATGGCCATTCTTAATGTCACGCCAGACTCGTTTTCGGACGGAGGACGTCATCTGGAGCTCGATGATACTCTTGCGGCGGCGCGCCGTTTTTTGGAAGAGGGTGCCGATATTTTAGACATTGGGGGCGAGTCCACTCGCCCGGGTGCGGATCCAGTTTCGGTTGATCACGAGCTTTCCCGGGTCCTTCCCGTGATCAAGAATCTGGCGGAGCTAGATTCGGTGGGAATCTCCATCGACACCTGCAAGCCTGGTGTGGCGGAGGCCGCTCTCCGGTCCGGAGCCAATATCGTCAACGATATTAGCGGTTTTCGTGATCCTGAAATGATCAAGGTTTGCGCAAATTCGGATTGCGGGATTGTCGTCATGCATATGAAGGGAAATCCACAAACAATGCAGCGAAGTCCAGTCTACCAGGACGTTGTGGGAGAAGTGAGGGACTTCTTCCAAGAGAGATTTCAAACGCTCACTGAGGCTGGAATAGAACCTACCCGGATCGTCTTTGATCCCGGTATCGGATTCGGAAAGACCTTGAGCCATAATCTGGCCCTTCTTCGAGGTGTTCAGGACTATTCGGTCCACAACCGCCCCATTCTCATGGGCCTTTCTAGAAAGTCGTTTATTGGAGCCTTGCTCAATGACTCACCACTGCCCCGCCGTGAGGCGCCTACTCAGGCCCTTACTGCTCTTACGAGGAGAAATGGGGCCATGATTCACCGGGTTCATCAGGTTAAAGAAAATGTCGATGTTCTCCGAATGATCGAAGCCGTGATGTAGCCGTCCATGGGGAAGGCTTTCTCGTGTGACTCCCATGGGTTGTTCCTCTCATCTAAGGATTTTACCGAAAAGACAAGCCAGTGCGATATTCCCAGACATTTTCTTTTTGATATTTAAGTGCTGAAAAACAATGGCTTACGGGGATTGGGGTATGGGGAAACAAACAAACACTCCAAAAACATTGACGTGAGGCGTGAAATCATTAGGGTTGCCCCAGCAG
>JAPKDJ010000112.1 GCA_026421245.1 Akkermansiaceae bacterium
TGGGGAATCGAACCCAGCACCCGCAACAGTTCGACGCGCTTTGCGGTAATCGGATCAGTGCTGCGCCAGACTTCGGTCTGGGTCCCGTCGCCGTTGAGTGAGATGCTATCGCGGACAACGGCGGCGGTGGTCCAAACGTTGCCGTCGACCGAGGATTGTATGCTCGTTGCGAGTTCTTCGGCACCCACCCAGCGCCGGAAAATGATGGCGAGATGGTCTTCGACTCCGACCTCTATTACAATCCCCTGCACGGCATTGTGGGGATTCAGTGCCAGCGGATCGCTGGCGAGGATGAACTCGACGAAGTTGGTCAGGCCGTCGAAGTCTGGATCGGCGAGGTTTCCCGATACCGCGGAATTTCCCAGTTGCGCGGCGTCGAAATAGTCGGCCTTCCACGAGGCGAAGGTGAGGCGGTCGTCGGTGCCCGGCTGGCCGCCCGGATATCCGCTGGCGCGCCAACCGCCGGCGAGGGCGGGATCAGTGGCCGATTCGGGATCCAGAAGGACGAGGGCGTAGCCGTCTCCGTCCGGACCGGCAGGCCAGCCCATGGATTCGTCATCGTCGAAGGTGAAGTCGGCGATCGTCTGCCCGTTCTCGTCGAGCAGATGAATTCGCTCCCCGCCGTCATCGAGGTTGGTGTTGTTCTCGAACTCGCCTGCGACCGGGAGCCCGGCTCCATACCGCATCTCGAAGGCCGCAAGGTTGCTCACGACGAGAAGACGCTCGCCGGGATCGAGCAGCGTGCCGAAGGGAAAAGTAAACTCGATGCCCGCGACGAGACGGACCCCGCCGAGGTGGATCGTCATCGGGCCGATGTTAAGCGCCTCAAAGTATTCGAAGTCACCCCGCCGGTCGAATCCGGCCGCTTCCTCGGCGGCGGTGGGAACAGACGGATTGAACATGACTTTCGAAATGACGAGCTTGTCCGCACTGGCAGGCTCGACATCCACGAGGAATGTCGCTTCCGAGAGTGCAGACCATTCGCCGCCATCCAGCGAGCGGGTCTGCAAGCGGACGATGCCCGGCGGGAGAGTCACCGGCGTGCCGCCCGAGATGCGCGTGCCTTCAAGGCGCGGGCTGACGAGCATGTCGGAGCTCCCCAGATTGTCGTTTAACCCATGAATGGTGAGAAGATTGTCGCCGACCTGGAGCTTGTCCAGATGCTCGTTGATGGGAAAGGAAACGAAGGTCACCGCGAGATCGTCATCGTGAAGATTGGTAGACGCAGAATTCCATTCGAGGGCGCCCGGCGCATTGGCCGAAGCGACCCGGCTCCCATTGATATAGGCCACGAAACCGTCGTCGTACTTCATCTTCAGGACCAGTCCGGTGAGGCCGGCGAGATCCGCGATTTCAAAGGGAACGCGCAGGTAGATGCTCGTGTTCTCATTATTCATCGAACCGTCCACATCGAGGTCGATGTGATTATCGTAGTCCGTGTTCTCGTCGTAGCCAACGCCGGTTTTGCCGAAGAGCCATTGCGTGTCATCAAACCCCGCGTCGCGCCAGGTGTCTCCCAGGGAATCGTCTACCGGAACGAAGACACTGACACTGACCCCTTCGTCGAGGTAGACCGTGCTAACAGTTCCCGATGGTTGCGCTCGCGAGGCCGAGGGGGCAACCGAGCCGCCGGGAGCGCGCGGGTCATCACCATCGGAGGTGAACCAGATCTGGCCCTGCCCCCCTTTAAAAAAGACATTCTCGGCACTCGAAATTAAACCACCCGGCGGCGTGAACGTGGGTGCGTCTACGTCGGGATACCATCTCCGAGCGCGCAACTGCGAGACGAGCGTCGGCGTGCGGTTGAGGATCCAGTTCCGCGTCGAATCACGGGCGCCCCGCCAGTCGGCATCGGTGAACGGACGGCTCCGCTTGGAATCGCCCCAACGCGCGGACTCGGCGATGATCGCGGTTTCGATCTCCTTCGCGCGCGCATCCAGACGAGCCGCCGCGACCGTCGCATCAAGAGCGCCTCCGTTGAATAGATGCTTTTGCACGCGATCGTCGAAACGCTGCACGTAGTCCGCATTGGCGGTAAGTTGCTCGTGCAGTGTGTGGGGATTGAACTGGGCCCGTGTCGTGCTGCGGGTGAACGGCGACATCATGTTGTTGTCCCCTGTGCCCAGCGAGTGTTCAGAATCGTGTTCAAAGGTTTTAAATCCGTCCGGATTCTTACGGTTGTAGATGGAGAAGAAATTGTTCGGATTGGGACCCGTGTATCGTGAGCCCGGCCCGTCCCGGTCGCCGGAGTAGTAGGTGATGATCATGTAGTCGATGACGTTGTCGACATCAAGGAGGCGCTCGAAGGCTGGATTCGGCGTGCGGTCGGGATTCAATCCTTGTGCCTTATAGTAGTTCGTGTTCGAGGCAAATCCCGCCTGCCCGGCATCGTAGAGGCGGTTGAAGGCATCGCGGTTCCCATCGGTCGTCCCCCCATATTTAGTGATGACGTCGTAGTCCTCCTTATCGCCGCCGAAGTAGGCCTCCGCAAAGGACGCCTCGGCCCGTTCTTGCGTCTGGAACAGCCCCCAGTAGACGCCGTTGATGTAGAGATGGTAGAATCGGCTGCGGGTGTATGGCTGACCCATCTCGTGCTGGATGTCACGGGACCAGACATCCCGGAGAAAATTGTTCCGGCTGTCGTTTTGGAATGACCACGAGTAGTTCTGGCTCGTGCGCAGATCCACATTATCGAACTCGTCCGTGCCCTCGTCTTCGAAGAGCGGAAAGCGAAGTTTACCTTCCCCGTAATCGCGGCGGAAGAAAACGCGGAAAGCGTGCTTGGGATTGCCGTCGCTCCGGCTGAACCCTCCCCGGACCCGGACGCCGCCATCGATCTGGAATCCCAGCGAGGCGTCGGGATTCAACAGCTCGAACGAGGCCGGACGTTCCCAACTCCGCCCGCTTCCCCCCGCGTTCACGTAGATCCCTGTCTGGCCGTTAAAAAGATTTGCCAGCGGAGTGACCATCGAAATCGTCGGGATCGCCTTCAGGGCATTAATGACCTCCTGCTCGCTGTGGCGCCCCCCCACGATGTCGGGATCCATGCCATAATTCAATTCCTGACCATTGACCCCGCTGCTGGGCCAGCCGGAAGGCACCTGCCCGTTCGGCGACTGCTTGATGACGTCGTCAAGGAAGAGGTAGGTCTGAGTGTCGATGTTCGTTGGCACGAGATCGGTCTTGAAAGCGGCCGCGCGAAGGACAGTGGTCTGGCGGATATCGATCGGCCCCGTGTAGACAGTCCCACGAGAAGCGGTGGGATCGGAGCCATCGGTCGTCCAGCGAATGGTAGCATCCGGGGTGCTCGTCGTGATTTCCACCTGGAACGGATCATCGTAGAATCCGCGATCGACGCTAAACACGGTGTCCAACACGAAGCCCGCGAAAGTCGATCCGTTAAAGCTCCCGGGGGTTGCGGAGTCGAGATATCCGGGGCCGCCGACACTCGGATCGGAAATCCGCACGGCCCTGATCTGCGGAACGATGAGGAAGTCGGAGCTTGTGGTGCTAACATTCAGCCCGTGGACTGCAAGGAGATTTGATCCCGTTTGCAGACTCCCTGCATGGGCAATGATGTCGAAGCCTTCGAATAGCAACGCTGCCGAATCATCGTTGCTGCCGGATGCCCCGGTGTTCCAGTCCGCACTTTGCGGCCCATTGCTCGAAGCGATCCGGACGCCATTCAAATAGGCGATGAATCCATCGTCGTATTTCATATCGAGCGTCAGTCCGATGAGCCCCGTGGGATCCGCGACATCGAAGGGAATGCGAATGTAGGCGCTGGTATTAATACCGGACATCTGCGCGCCCACGTCGCCGTTGGTTCCAAACAGCGTCTCATAGCCACTCGAGTTCTCGTAACCAATTCCCGTCGTCGCCGCCGGCCATGAAGCATCGTCGAATCCCTGTGCAGTCCATGCAAGGCCGAGGCTTCCAGTCGGAACAACGCGACGGCAATCCGCGCCGGACTGCAGGAACGTAATGTTCGTCGTGTTCCCCGTCTGTTCCAGACCGTAGGAAACATCCTCAAACTGCTCCGGGAAATCCGGTCCGAACTCGGACAACACAGTCGTGCCGTCACTATCGATTAAAGCAACATAGTCCCCTCTCGCAGAGAGGCGGAAATTCGTGTGTAGTTCCGAGTCCGGATCGTCTCGATCCTTGGCCGATGCAAATACGATAACGAAGTCTTCCACCGCAATCGTCACATTCGGAATCCGCCACTTTGTTAGGTCTGTCTGGTCATCGGTCAGGTGAAATCCATCGAGATTCACGGGCGCTGGCCCTGTGTTGTAGATCTCGATCCAGTCCGAGGATTCGCCGTCCTCGTCATCGATGACACTGTTGTTGCTCGCCATGAATTCCGTGATGATGACATCGGCGGAAGACGACACGGGGTGAAGGAGTGCGAGAATCAGCGCAAGGCCTATCACCATGGTTATGCGCAGAGGCGGCTTTGGGAATATCATATCGAGGAATTTTGGAGAAAGAGAATGAATAGCAAAACCTCCGCCGTTGGTCAAAGTCAGTTCTTACAGAAATCGTGGACGGGGATGATAGGTTCTTCGCTCTGAGAACAACACTGCTCGACGGGACTGGTTTTGGGAGTGTTGCCTTTTTCGCCTAATTCTCCGTCTCACCATTCACGTGCTCAATCATCTCAGCTCAATTCTTACCCCGCACCCCCCTTTCTTCCCTCTCCGATTCCTTAGACGACGCCCTCAAGCGGTCCACCCAAAAAGCAATTTTCTAGCAGTAGTAGTCAGAACGAGATACAACCGCCTCATCCTAACTTCCCCATGAAGCCCACAGCTCTCACTCCAATAGCCACCTTTCTCGCGATCCGTTTTCTGGCCGCTGACCCAACCCCTCCTCACGCCATCAACTTCAACAAACTTCGTCAGGAACAAATTGAGCCCATCAACTCCTTAAAATCTCTCGAACTCCTTTCGCAAGCTCTGGCCAACTCTAGCGATCCAACTGTTCAAGCTTCTATTCTTCGGGGCATGAAAATCGGACTCGAAGGCCAATCCGACCTCCCCGCCCCACCCAATTGGACCGAGGCTCTCAATCAACTCACAGGTTCCGACAAACCCGAAATCCAACTGCTCACCCGCTCCCTCAACCAACTCTTCGGGGACCAAGACGCCACCGCCTACGCCCTCTTACATGTCGGGAACCCATCGTCCGCCACCGATATCCGGCAATCCTCCCTGGCGGCACTCTTGGTCCAAAATCACCCCAAGCTCTCAACCCTCCTCCCCCAGCTTCTCAAACATGAAATTATGCGAATCGACGCGATCAGAGCCTATTCCAAATTTCACGACCCAAACGCTCCAGAATTCCTCCTAGAGAACTACGCCAAATTCAAACACGACACCCAACAAGCCGTCATTCAAACTCTCTCCACGCGTAAAGACTACGCCACCGCCCTCCTCTCCGCGCTCAAGGATAAAACGGTCCCCAAGAGCCACATCCCGGCCTATCTCGCCCGTTCCTTGACCGATCTACTCGGGAAACCCTTCACCGCCATCTTCGGTGACCTCAAGCAGCTTTCCGAAGACAAGGAAGCCCTCTTCGCAAAATACAAACGCCTTCTCACTCCGGCCCATCTCGCCGAAGCCAACTCCTCACGCGGTCGCGCCGTCTTCCAAACCAGCTGCGCAGCTTGCCATCTTCTCTATCAAGAAGGAGGAACCATCGGTCCCGATCTTACCGGATCCAATCGAGCGGACCTCGACTACATCCTCCTCAACATGATCGATCCAAGCGCCGACATTCCCGACGCCTACAAGCTCGTCACCCTCAAAACAGAATCTGGCCAGATCCTCGTAGGCACCGTCATGGCAGAAGACGGACAACGCCTCACCCTGAACAGCGTCGGACAAACACACACCGTCCTGAAAACCGATCTCATCTCCCGCAAAACTTCGACCACCTCAATGATGCCCGAAGGCCTCCTCCCTTCCCTTCCCAACCAACAGGTTCTCGACCTCGTGAAATACCTCCAAACTCAAAAACAAGTTCCTCTTTCAAAATGAAGCCCCTTCACTTTCTTCTCCTCAACGCTCTGGTATTCTCTTCGGCTTACGCTGAACCCAAGACCTCCAAAGCCCCATTCCTGAAGCCAGCGGAAGCGCTTGCCAAGATGGACATTCCTGAAGACTTCGAAGTCTCTGTCTTCGCCGCCGAACCGGACATCGGCGAGCCCATCGCTTTCACCTTCGATGACAAGGGTCGCATCTGGACTGTCGAAAACTTCAACTACGTCAATCGACGGAAGCACATCGACGACAAGCCCCTCACCCGAATCCAAATCCTCGAAGATACCAACGGCGACGGAACCTTTGACAAAAAGAAACTCTTTACCGACAAACTCCCCTTCACTTCCGGAATCGTGGTTGGCTTCGGTGGCATTTTTGTCGGATCGCCACCGCACTTCTCATTCATCCCGGACACCGACGCCGATGACATCCCCGACGGCCCTCCCCAGCACCTGCTCGACGGCTGGGGAATCCACGATCGACACGAAACTCTCAACTCATTTATCTGGGGACCTGACGGCTGGCTCTACGGATGCCACGGCGTCTTCACCTCCTCCCTCGTCGGGAAAATCGGAGTTCCCGATTCCGAACGTCAATTCATCGACGGTGGAATCTGGCGCTACCATCCCGTCAAACAGGAATTCGAAGTCTTCGCCCACGGCCTCTCCAACCCATGGGGCTTTGATTTCAACGACCGAGGTCAGGCCTTTGCCTCCTGCTGCGTCATCCCTCACATCTTCCACATCGTCCAGGGTGGAACCTACCACAAGCAGTCCAAGCCCCATCTTAACCCCTACGTCTACGATTACATCACCACCATCCGAGACCACCATCACAAGTCCGCCCATGGGGGTGCCCGCTTCTACCTCGGCGATGCCTTTCCTCCAAAATACCGCGATCAGCTCTTCATGTGCAACATCCACCAACACCAGGTGCTCACCGATGTCATGCACCCAAAAGGTTCCTCATTCATCGCCTCACACGGAGACGACTTTATCACAACCAATGACTTGGCCTGGGTTGGGTTCTCCGTCGAGACCGGCCCCGAAGGCGGTGTTTACATTCTTGACTGGCATGACACCGACATCTGCGGAAACGCCATCAACTTTCCTGACAGCGGACGCATCTACCGCATCACCCCAAAGGGACTCAAACCCTCTCCTCGACCGAACATCTCGTCGCTCACCGACGCTCGACTTGTCGAACTCCAGCAACACAACAACGACTGGTTCGTCCGCATGGCTCGCCTTCAATTACAAATGCGTCACACCGCAGAAAAACTCACCCAACCAGCCACCACCAACGCCCTGCAAAAACAACTCACCAACGCCAAAACCACTCCCAAAAAACTAAGGGCTCTTTGGGCTCTCCACACCATCGATGCCCTTTCTGAATCCCAACTTCACCAACTCCTGTCACACCCTGACGACCACCTTCGCGCCTTCACCATTCAATTCCTCACAGAGGACAAAAAGGCATCCACCAAAACACTCGAACATTTCAAAAATCTCGCCACCTCTGATCCTTCACCTGTTGTTCGGCTCTACCTCGCCTCGGCCCTCCAACGCCTCCCCTTCGATCAACGGTGGTCCATCCTCGCCGGACTCTCCCAACACCCCGAAGACATCGAAGACAACAACCTCCCCCGCATGCTCTGGTTTGCACTCGAACCTATGGTCCCCGCTCACCCCGAAAAGGCTCTCCAACTCGCCCTCAATTCCAAGATCCCCAAACTCCTCGAACACACCGCCCGCCGCCTTTCAAGCGGACAACTCACCGACCCTGATCAAACCAAAGGCGACGGACCCGACAAATGGCAAAAAATCATTCACAATATCGCTCCTGGATTCCGAATCAAAAACATCGGCAAAGGAGGTGTCCGCCAACTTACCAGCTTTCGCAACGAACGCGTCGTGCAAGTTCACCCCCTTGACCTCCACACTCCAAGCACTCTTTACCGTAGCCTCAAAGTCCCGACCAACGGAAAAACCACCCTCAAGATCCGCGCCTCCTACCACCCCCACGGCGATTGGACTCTCCGCATTCGCGTCGACAAAAACACCATCCTGGAACAACTCGTCTCCTACAAAGAAGTGCAAGCCGAGTGGCTCAATCTCGAAATCGATCTTACCCCATACGTAGGCAAGACCATCGATCTCAATCTCGACAACAAAGCCAACAACTGGAGTAACGAATTTGGTTTCTGGCACTCCGTGAAAATCTCCACCAAGTAAGTTTCTTTCACCTCAGAAGAGTGAATTAATTGGAACGGATATACACCTCCCTTTCTCCCCCTCCGCGCCGGTCCGAAGGCGGCTTCAAAGGCCTCCCGCCAAAAGCAAATTCCCGCAGTAAAACAAAAAATGAACAATTTAGTTTTTAATGCAGAAGCAATTTTAATTGTTTTGCTTTTACAAGTAACAACTGGTTTTTCGCAAAATAAGGAACCTGATCTTCAACCAAA
>JAPKDJ010000113.1 GCA_026421245.1 Akkermansiaceae bacterium
CTGCTGGGGCAACCCTAATGATTTCACGCCTCACGTCAATGTTTTTGGAGTGTTTTTTTTGATGAATCTCACTCCTTTTTTACGAATCGTTGAAACTACGGGAATTAACTGACCCATAAATCGGTATGGAACCCCAGAGACACCCACCGAATACTTTGAATGACTTAACCTAACTATGGGAGCAGATCCGTACCTCAATCACAAATCCCTAGCCAGCCCGCTCATCCTGTCTATCGTCACTCCAAGTGGCTTCCTTCACCTTCCAATCATTGAATCTCCGTGCTGAAATCGGGGGCAATTCCTACGCCTTGAATCTGGATGGCAGCCTCATTCTTTTGGATGCCGGTATGCATCCAAAGGAGGAAGGACCCAATGCCCTCCCCCGTTACCAAGAACTCCCATACGATTCCGCCGACGCAATCGTGATTTCGCATTCCCACCTGGATCACATTGGAACACTCCCGGTTGCCCAACGGGACCATCCATCAGCCCCTGTATATCTGACCGCTCCATGCGCGGCATTAGGGGAAGCCCTTCTCCACAACTCGGTCAACGTAATGAGCAGCCAGCGCGAGGAGTTGGGAATTCCGGAATATCCCCTCTACCACCATCGGGAAATTGACTATCTTCGGGATCGCTGGATGGTCAGGTCATACGAAAAGCCATTCTCTCTCGACCCTCTTGGAAAAACAGGGACAACGGTGACCTTTTACGATGCCGGCCACATTCTTGGTTCCGCAGGAGTGCTGATCGAAAAAGAGGGAAAGACAATCTTCTACACCGGCGACGTTCACTTTAAGGGGCACACCCTAATCAAAGGCGCTCGTTTTCCCGAGCTCAAAGAGCCGGATCTCCTAATCATGGAAACAACCCGGGGAGCTGATGAACGACCCACTGATTACACTCGGGCGGATCAGGAAGCCCGACTGGCAAAATGCATTCAAAACGCCCTCGGTGCTGGCGGCTCGGCCCTAATCCCAGTCTTCGCCATCGGCAAAACGCAGGAAGTCCTGACGATGCTCGACAACTTTAAAGCCGAAGGCCTCATTCCGGAACATACCCCGATTTTCATTGGCGGGTTGAGCACGAAAATGACCCTCATTTACGATAGCTTTTCTGAGACCACCCGACGTCACCGGCCTAACTTTGAGATCCTCCGCGACATGAAAGTCCAGACTGGTAATAAACGTCGACGAGCGCCCATCGAATATAAGCCGGGAGCGATCTACTGTCTTTCCAGCGGCATGATGAGCGAAAAGACGACCTCCAATATCTTCGCTCGCAGCTTTCTTCAAAACGCAGCCAACTCACTCCTATTCGTCGGCTACGCGGACTCAGCAACACCCGCTGGAGCGATCAAGGCCGCCTCAAGCGGAGATACCATCCGCCTCGACGGCACGCATAAAGTCCAACTGAACTGCGCGGTCGAAGAGTTCGATTTTTCCGGCCACGCACGTCGCGAGGAGTTGATGGAGTTTGCCGTGAAAGCCCGGCCCAAGAAACTCCTTTTGGTTCATGGTGATCCAGACGCCACCGCATGGTTTCAGTCAAAACTCACCGAGGCCCTCCCCGACACAGAGGTGATCATCCCTCAACCTAGCGTGAAGATCAACTTTTGAAACAAGAACCTATGACTCTTCAGAAAGATCGAGCTTCTTCAAGACAGCTTTAAGAAAAGATTTCCAGAAGGAGGAATGACCCCATCATCGTTCTCAATTTCTTTCGCCAACCTCGCCACTGCATCCTCACTTGCAGTCTCGGATTACTGAATCGGAGGGAGTTCGAAGAAATCCTGAGCTCCGTAAACACGAGCCATCCCAAGAAGAAAAAATGACAGAATCGACCAGAGCCTCATATCTGGTATTTTTTTGCGTATTTAAGCCACGGTTTCTATCAAAACCTCTTTCACAGCTCTAACGGTCTGCCCGGCTTGCTCAAAAATCGACTGACGGTGGGTCTCCAGCTCGTTATCATCAGCAAAATCCAATCCCACTAACGCACGGCCAACCCGCTCACCGGAGTAGGTATAGTTAAAGTAACAGAGGCTTGCCAGAGGGCTAACCGCTTTCATGAATCCAAGCAATGCCCCCGCCCGATCCGGGAACTCAACTTCAACGAAAAGCGGAGCCTTCATCAAAGAGGGGGTATACGGAATCACCCGATATCTCGTAGCCGCATCTCCCGTCACATCCAGCGCCCGGCTTTGATGCCTTTCCAGCCAATGCTCAAATCCATCTTGCGCTACCTCAGGAACATCCAACGAAAGAACCGGCGCCTGCGGGTCGCTCGCCGTCCGTCCATATTGTAAATCCTTAATGCTCACCCCGGCAGGCAAATCGATAAGCAAACTGACCAACGAGCCATTCTCTTCCGGAATCGGGAACTGCCAACTTCGGTCGCGACGTCGATTAATTCCGGCCTGTCTCGAAATCTCGGGAAGCTTCGCGAAATCCATGTTCGCACCGCACAGAATTGTCAGAACCTTTTCACCCTCACCGACCAAACCAGCACGCTGCTGCTTTAGATACCCCGCGAGACTCATTGCCCCGCTCGGTTCGGGGATCACGCGAAGCCCATCCCAATGGGCCTTAATCGCCGAGGACACCTCTTCATTAGTTACGGTCATAATTTCGTCGAGCTGACTACGACAAATCTCATACGTTAGCTCGCCAACCTGCGTAACCGCAGTTCCATCACAGAAAACATCGACATACTCGAGAGGCACAGGTCCTCCGGCATCGAAAGCGGCCTTCATCGAGGCCTGATCCACACCTTCTACTCCGATGATTTTCACCTCCGGCCACGAACTCTTCAAGAGCGTTGCCACTGCCGAGGCCATCCCCCCTCCACCGATCGCAACGTAAACCCGATCAAAGGGGCCTTCTCCCGAAGTGAAAATCTCATCAGCCAAAGTCCCCTGACCAGCCATTACCTCGATGGAATCGTATGGGGGAATAAAAGTCGCTCCAGACTCACGTGCATCCGCAAGCGCAGCCGTTTGCGCTTCTGAAAAACTATCTCCCACCAACTTGATCGAAACATGATCTCCGCCATGCAACATCACGGCCTTCCGCTTCACCATCGGTGTCGGTTCGGGCATATAGATGCGAGCTTTCGCGCCCAAACGCCTCGCCGCCAGAGCAATCCCCTGTGCGTGATTTCCGGCGGAGGCCGCGACAATCCCACCCGCCAGTTCACTCTCAGACAAACTCGCCATCGCATTGTAAGCCCCGCGCCACTTATAGGCATTAATGGGCCCGAGGTCTTCACGCTTCACCCAAACCGGGTTCGGCAATCCCTCTACCCACATCGCGTCGAGGGGGGTCGGAGCTCCCACTTCGTAGACTCTAGCGCGAGCCAGATCAATGGCCTCACGTAATTGTCCCACACACTCCTTTTCACTCACTGGATCTGACCTCCCAAATATTACCTGAAATTACACCTTCGAAACGGCTTATCTGGATATGTAGCAGCCCCACCAGCTTCCGAAGAAACTGATCAGGGCTGCTGTCCCCCCAAAGGGTGAAATCCGGAAACAAATGAACCTTTTCTTTCTAAGATCACAAGAACTTAATCGTTCTAACAATTGATATGCGTTGGATTTACGCTGTTCAACTGCTCTTTTACTCCTAGAGTCCCGCCCGAAATGAGTGACGAACAAACGCCCTCCCAGCCACAGTCCACTTCCGAGGAACTCATCGCCGTCCGGCGCGAAAAACTCGCGAAACTCAAGGACTTGGGCCTTGACCCCTATGGCGCGGCTTTTGAAACCAACACCACCCCAGGAGAACTCAAGGCCAACTTCGAAAACGACAAACCTGTAAAACTTGGAGGCCGACTTCTCGCCATTCGAGACATGGGGAAATCCGTCTTCGCCACCCTAGGCGATGCTCACGGCCGCATCCAAATTTACCTCAATATGAAGCAGGTCTCCGAGGCTGACTGGGCCGCTTACCAGTGCCTCGATCTCGGCGACTGGATCGGTGTTGACGGAGAAACCTTCACAACTGGAAAGGGAGAGCCTTCAGTCAAAGTCGAAAAACTCACCGTCCTCTCCAAGGCCCTTCGCCCCATGCCTGACAAGTGGCACGGACTCTCCGATCGCGAAACAAAATATCGCAAACGCCACCTCGATCTCATGTCGAACCAGGAAAGCGCCAACCTCTTTATTATGCGCTCCAAGATCGTTGCCGAAATCCGCAACTTTCTTCACGCGCGCGACTACCTTGAAGTCGAAACTCCCATGCTTCACGACGTCGCAGGTGGTGCCGCGGCCAAGCCCTTCAAAACCCATCACAACGCGCTCAGCATGGATCTCACCATGCGCATCGCGCCCGAGCTTCATCTCAAGCGCCTCCTCGTCGGTGGCCTCACCAAGGTCTTCGAACTTAACCGTAACTTCCGCAACGAAGGCATCTCTCGCCGTCACAATCCCGAGTTCACCATGCTCGAAGCCTACCAAGCATACGGTGACTTCGAGATTATGGCCGACCTTGTTGAAGAGATGGTGTGCCACCTCGCCGAGAAATTCTTCGGCACTCTCCAGATCGAGCATAAAGATGAAAACGGCGAGCCCCTCCGGACCCTCGATCTCTCCCGCCCTTGGAAGCGTGCCCCATACCAAAGCCTCATCAAGGACGCTGCCGGTGACGACTGGTTTGACCTCTCACCCGGCGACCGACGAGCCAAGGCCAAGTCCGAATTTAAACTCGAAATCCACGACCACCTCGAAGACTACGAAGTCACCCAGCAGGTTTTTGAAAAACTTATCGAAGAACATACCTTCAACCCCTGCTTCGTCACTCACGTTGACTCCAAGCTCATTCCCCTTGCCAAAGAGAATCCTGAAAACCCCTCTGTGATCGACGTCTACGAACTCATCATCAATGGGCAGGAAATCTCCCCCGGCTACTCCGAACTCAACGATCCCGACGTCCAACGCCGCCGGCTTCAAGAACAATCCGGAGGAGAAACCCAAGAGATCGACGAAGACTTCGTCGAAGCTCTCGAACACGGCATGCCTCCCGCAGGAGGCATCGGAATCGGCATCGACCGGCTCGTCATGCTCCTCACCGGAGCTCCCACCATCCGCGACGTCGTCCTCTTCCCCCAGCTCAAGCGCAAGGACTGATCGTTAAACCAGTCTCATCCACTCCATGGGTGCCCGCCGCGGCTTCGAAGAACGCGAAGCCTCCGGCGCCCCGCCCTCCTCATCCTCGCTACCGAAATAAAAATACCAGAAGAAGCGTGGCTCAAATTTGAGATCAACGACGAGCCACTTATCCAAACCGCCACGTTTTGGCCCCGCGGCCTTGGGGGACGGACCTATTGGCAGGCCGTTCTTCCCCTCCACTGGATCCTCTTTGCCCGTATGGCCAAAAAGCTTACCTCCGAAGAATAGATCCACTCCTATCTAAAAGATTTTTTGTCGAAATACGAAAAAATCGAAAAAAACCATCCCATGGTGTCGTATTTATAATACAAATCATGAAGAGAACTATTCTAATGACCATTGCGTCCCTCGCGCTCGTCGGCTCCGGCTTGGCTCGCACTTGGAGCAATGCAGATGGCTCCAAAACGTTCGAAGGAGAATTCGTCTTATGTGACGGAACCTCGGTCACGGTGAAACGTGGCATCAAGGAAATAACCTTCAAATTGGAGCTTCTTTCCGAAGACGATCAAAAGTGGGCCAAAGCCGAAGCCGTGAAAATCGCCGCAGCTGCAGAAAACAAAGAAGCTGCTGCCGACTTCGCCAATAGCGACTTTGGAAAATCCTTCGAAAAACTACAAAAATTGGACGGAAAGAAATTCGTCGATCACAAACTCGAGGAGCCTCCCAAATACGTTCTCCTCTACTTCTCTGCAAGTTGGTGAGGACCTTGTGTCCGTAATGCTCCGCAGTTAGCTGAGACCTATACCAAAGAAATCGCGACGAATCCTGACCTCGAAATGATCCTCATTTCTCGGGACCGCAACGAAGATGACGCCCTCAATTGGGCCACCACCTTTAAGCAACCTTGGCCCATCCTTCACAAGGAGGATACCGACCATGATATCCTCTACACTCCTTTCAAAATTACAGGAGTCCCAACTTACATCCTCGTCGACCAAAACGGCAAAGAAGTCGCCCGCGGCTTGGGAGCGGCCCTCGCCGCCGCTAAAAAAGGCTAAGAGAGATCTCCTCACAAATCCCCCAACAAAAAAACGGCAATCAGATTCATCTGGTCGCCGCTTTTTTTCTCCCCCAACCACCCCAAGCCGCTACCTTCCCCCGCATGTTCAAAGCCCTTCTCTTTCTGTCTCTCACCCTCTCCACATTCGCCGAACACGGCGGCACCGCCTCGTGGCTGAAGAAAATGCAAGACCACTCCCAGCAACATCGCGACCTTGTCCCTAACACAAAACTCCCCCACCGCTGGACCGAAGAAAAGCCCACCTTACTCTTCAAAGCCACCCTCGATAGCTCCGAAAAATCATACCAGCTCAACCTCGAATCCGGCAAAATCATCGAAGCCGCTTTCGAAAAAGACGAACCAGGCTCCATCTCACCAGATCGCTTCGCACCCACCCCAAAACGCCAACCCGTCTTCTCCGAAAAATCCCCCGACGGCAAGTGGCAGATCTCCTTTAAAAAGGAACCCATCCTCACCAACACCCAAACTGGCGAAGAAAAAAACCTCGGAGCCCCTCCAACGGGAACTTCCTGGAACTCACGCGTTCAATGGCATTCAGATTCCTCCTGCTTCTTCCTCACCCACCACACCAGCCACCCCATCTATCAAGTCCACCTCGTCCGCTCCGCGCCCAAAGACCAAGTCCAACCAGAACACGAACTCCACTCATACGCCAAACCCGGCGACAAACTCAACATCGCCCACCCCGTCATCTTCTTCACCGACGACCGCAAGTCCATCCCCGTCAGCCACACCCTTATCAAAAACCCCTACGCCCTGAACGACATCCGCTGGCACTCCAAAAAACACCTCCTCACTCTCGCCTACATCGAGCGCGGCTTTGGCAAGTATCGCCTCATCGAAATCAATACCGACACCCGCTTCCAAACCATCATCGTCGAAGAAACCTCCGACAAGTTCATCTACGTCTTCGGAAACTGCGACTACCGACTCCTTCCCGACACCAACGAAATCCTCTGGCTCAGCGAACGCAGTGGCTACAACCACCTCTCCCTTGTCGACCGGAAAAAGAAAAACGCCATCCGCCCCCTCACCTCCGGAAACTGGGTCGTCCGTAAAGTCGAAGCCGTCGACGAAAAATCCCGTACCGCCCTCATCCAGCTCTCCGGCTACTACCCCAAGCAAGACCCCTACTACCTCCACTACGCCCTCCTAAACCTCGACACCGCCAAACTCACCCTCCTCACCGAAAGCGACGGCACCCACAAACTCTCCTTCTCCCCTGACAAAAAACACTACCTCGCAGAATGGTCCCGCATTGACCACCCACCCGTCTTCGAAATCCGCCGGACGTCCGACCAAAAACTCATCGCCACCCTCAACAAACCCGACCTCGCCCCCCTCCAAGCCATCGGCTGGCAAAAGCCCGAACGCTTCGTCACCAAAGACCGCAACGGCAAGCACGACATCCACGGCGTCATCTTCCGTCCCCTCAACTTCCAGAAAGGCAAAAAATACCCCGTTATCGAAAACATCTACGCCGGACCCCACGGCTCCTTCGTCCCCAAAAAATGGAGGAGCTGGTCCAGCCACAAATCCGAAATGGCCGAAGGCGGCTTCATCATCGTCCAGATCGATGGCCTCGGCACTAACCATCGCGGCCGCGACTTCCACCAAATCGCCTACAAAAACCTCAAAGACTCCGGCTTCCCCGACCGCATCAAATGGATGAAGACCGCCGCCGCCAAAAACCCCGAAATGGACCTCACCCGCGTCGGCATCTACGGCGGCTCCGCAGGAGGGCAATCCTCAACTGCCGCCCTCCTCCTCCACGGCGACTTCTACAAAGCCGCGGTCTCCGACTGCGGCTGCCACGACAACCGCATCGACAAAATGTGGTGGAACGAGCAATGGCTCGACTGGCCCCTCAACGACTCTTACGTCGAGAACTCCAACCGCACCCACATCAAAAACCTCAAAGGCCACCTCATGCTCACCGTCGGCGAAATGGACAAAAACGTCGACCCCTCCTCCACCTACCAGATCGTCAACGACCTCATCAAAGCCGACAAAGACTTCACCTTCTACATGATCCCCGGAGCAGGCCACGGCGCCGGGGAAGCCCCCCACTTCCGCCGAAAACGCATCGAGTTCTTCCAAACCCACCTCCAATAAGTGGCGTGACCGTCCCGGTCACATAGCCCAAATTCCCCACCCAAATGTAAGCCCACCTCCCCCCACAACGTTCCTATCCCAATGCCCCGCCCTCTCCTCCTCCTTCTCACCCTGATCACCCACGCCCTCGCTGCGCCCGCCCCCATCATCC
>JAPKDJ010000044.1 GCA_026421245.1 Akkermansiaceae bacterium
TCCATGGAGCCGTAGCCTTTGGTCATGGATTTGAGGCGGTCGTTGAAGTCGACGAGGATGTCGGCGAGGGGGACTTTCGCAGTGAGCATGACGCGGAATTCGTCGATGGTCTCGGTGTTTTCGAGGTCGCCCCGCTTTTCCATGATGAGCTTCATGACGTCTCCGATGTAGTCTCCGGGAACCATGATAAAGATACGGACGATGGGCTCGCAGATTTCTTCGATGATCTGGGCTTCGGGGAGGTAGGAGGGGTTGTCGATGATGAGTTCTTCTCCGTCGGTCTTGGTGACCTCGTAGATCACAGACGGGTAGGTGGAGATGACGTCCATGTCGAACTCGCGGCGGAGACGTTCCTGGATGATCTCCATGTGGAGGAGGCCGAGGAAGCCGCAGCGGAAGCCGAAGCCGAGCGCGGTGGAGGATTCGGTCTGGAAGGTGAAGGCGGCGTCGTTGATCTGGAGTTTTCCCATGGCGACCTTGAGGGCCTCGTAGTCGGAGGTGTCGATGGGGTAGATGCCGGAGAAAACCATGGGGCGGATTTCCTTGAATCCGGGAAGGGGCTCGGGGCAGGGCTTTTCCTTGTGAGTGATAGTGTCGCCAATTTTAACTTCGGCGGAGGATTTCATGTTGGCGATGATGTAGCCGACGTCTCCGGTCTGGAGTCCGTTGGTTTTTTTCATCTTGGGGGTGAAGATGCCGGTCTCCTTGATCTCGTAGTTGGTGGTGGTGTGGAAGAGCTTAATCTTGTCGCCTTTTTTGACGGTGCCGGAGACGATGCGGACGTAGGAGACGACGCCGCGAAATTGATCGTAGAGGGAGTCGAAGACGGAGGCGCGGAGGAGTCCGTCGGGGTTTTCGACCGGTGGCGGAACGAGTTCGACGACGGCTTCGAGGATGTCTTGAATGCCGATGCCCATTTTGGCGGAGGCGGGAATGGCGTGTTCGCCGGGGATGGCGAGGATGTCTTCGAGCTGCTTGCGGCAGCGGGGGATGTCGGCGGCGGGAAGGTCGATCTTGTTGAGGATGGGGACGATGGCGAGGTCCTGCTCCATGGCGAGGTTGACGTTGGCCATGGTCTGGGCTTCGACGCCTTGGGCGGCATCGATGATGAGGATGGCGCCTTCGCAGGCGGCAAGGGAGCGGGAGACCTCATAGGAGAAGTCGACGTGTCCGGGGGTGTCGAGGAGGTTGAGCTTGTAGGTTTTTCCGTCCTTGGACTTAAAAGCGAGGGTGACGGGGTGGGACTTGATGGTAATCCCTTTTTCACGCTCAAGGTCCATGGAGTCGAGGTGCTGGGCCTGGGACTCTCGCTGGGTGATGGTCTGGGTTTCTTCCATGAGGCGATCGGACAGGGTCGTTTTGCCATGATCGATATGGGCGATGATGGAGAAATTACGGGTGAGTTCGACGGACACGGGGGAAGAGTGGAGGGTGAAAGGTGAAAAGTGAAGTGGGGAATGTGGTGTGGGCGCGGTGAAATAGGGGGATTCCGACCAAAAGGAAAGAGGGAACCACGAACGGCTGAACGATTACGGATCGGTTGAATGGGGGAGGTTCGGGCCGTTTGGCAGGCACGATCATTCCTGACGACACTATGAGAGCCGGGGTTGAAGACTTCGTAATGGGCCTCGCCAAATGCTGCGCCATCCGCGACGGCCGACCGTACCGAGGTCGTTCCCGGTGGCATCGGTGAAGTGGTAACGGGCGGACCAATCGTTGAACTTCTTTGTTTTAATCTCGGCGAGAAGGGTGGTCTTGGATTTGTCGTTGAAGATTTCGACGTGCTCTTTGAATTTGAAGGGCTTTTGCTTGGTGAAGCAGACAACGCGTCCGCTGGCGTCGGTCACTGTGGCCTGGCTGGCGAGAGCGAGAATTTTAAAGGAGAAGGTGAGGGGCTAATGCAAGCCTTGCATTTGGCGGGAAATATCATCAGTCGCGGGAACGGCGGCTGCTCCGGGAGTGGCGTAGGGGTTGGGATCAGACATTGAGAGAGTTGAGTGAAATTTACCCACGGCGGCCACGGCTTCGTTCGGTGACGCGTTTTTGTTGTTCTTCGTTGAGACCGCTGTTGGAGAGCCATTGTTTGGCGGCTTCGGGGTCCTTACGGAAGTAGGCGCGCCCGGTTTCCATAAGGGCGTTGGAGCGGGTTCCTTCGTCTGAGATGGTGTTGGCCCATTCGATGCCCGCTTCGGGATTTTCCCAGGCGACGCGGGTGGCGTAGCCGTAGGCGGCGGAGTCGCGCTCGGGGGAGTCGGTCATGGTGCTAAGGCGTTTGCCGGCGGCTTCGGGATTTTCTTGGGCCCACTCGGAGAAGGATTCACGGACAGCGCGGTTTTTGCCCTTGCCATCGGGGAGGGTGTTGGCCCAGTCGAGGGAGGCGACAGGGTCTTCGTCGGCGTATTCACGGGCGACGCGGGAGATCGCGGCGTCCTGCAGTTCTCCGGCTGGAATGGTGGTGGCCCAGCTGGCGGCTTCGGCAGGGTCGCCGGAGCGGAGGACCTGGCGGGTGACGAGGTCCATGAGGCGGCCAGCTTCCTTATCACCGGCTTCCTTTTGATCCATGGCGAAGCGGACGGCGAGGTTGGGATCGGCATCGACAAGGCCGTAGACGGCTCCCCATTTGAGGCCTCCGTAATTTTGGGCGTCTTTGTCGAGGCTATTGAAGTAGGCGAGGGCGTCTTCGGGTGATTTGGCGGCCCATCCGGCAAGGGTGGAGGCCATGTCGCGCTCTCTAGTTTCGGCGCCATTGAGGACTGCTTCTTCGCCGGCGATGGCTCCCCAGGCGTAGTGGAATTCGCGGAATTCGGAGCTGTCGTTGTCGAGGTGAAGGATTTGCTCACGCATGAGCTTGGCATTTTCAGCAGTGAGGTTTTTAAGGATTTGCGAGAAAACTTCGCGGCGCTCGAGGGGGCCTTTGGCTGATTTCAGGTCGAGGCCAAGTTGGTAAACATCGGTTTCAGAGAGGCCTGTGGGGGAATCATTTTCGCTAACCGCGCCGCGAGTGGTTTTGGAACGGGCGCGCGGTTTGCCGGAAGGATCATCGGAACGGTTGTCGAGAGAGCGTGAAGAAAGGCCGGAAGGGGAGTCCTTCCCCTCGCGATTTACAGTGTTCTCGGAGGAGCTGGAAGATTCCGAGGACTTGGAGCCGATTGCAAAGGTGGCGATTGCAACGAATGCCCAGACGAGGTGGACGAGATATGATTTTTTCATGCGAAGAAGGTGGAGACCCTGCCTTTAAACGAAACTTCAGGCCCGCTTCTTTCGCGGATGATTGGAACTAAACTCGATCTGCTTTTTCGTGATTTTCTTTTGCTGCTCGGGGGTGAGTCCGCTGTTGGGGAAATCGTTGAGGGCTCTTTCCCGGTCTTTTTTGAAGTAGGTCCGATCGGTGTCGTTGAAGACCTGCCGTATTCGATTCGGCCACACATGAATCGCCTTATGTTCCGGAACGGGATGCGTCCGCCGATCGACTCTGCACGATGCCGTTCTTAAAGATTTCGGTTTCGATATCGCTGAAATCCCCCCCTCCCACTCAACTCGCCAGAGAGAGGGATCCCGCGGCCAAGGAGCTTGCCCAGATCTGCCGGATTGTCGTTCATAAGATTTTCCAGATCTTATGGCTTGCTGATCTTGAGTCGGATCATTTGGCGGGGCTCGCCAGGAGAAGTGGCAGGTTGGGACGGACGGTGATCGTTGCTGGGCTATCCAGATGATCGAGGGTTTCCTCATCAAATCGGTTCACATCGCAGAGGCTGCGGGATTGGCCTCGGTTGCTCTGGCTTGGCTTTCTCTGTCTGAGATCAGTCACCTTTCGGAGATTTTTGATCAAGAAAGGTTTGGGCGTTACTTCGAAGAGGGCCCTGTGGAAGTTCAGTGGTCCACTTTTGGAGGCCGGCGAGTCCCTGAGTTTCCAAAACCTCCGTGGCGACGGTCCTGACATACTGGGGAGTGCGGGGATGGTTGTCGGTGGCCAGCTGGGTGACAAAGTCAGTTGCGGTCTCGATATCGTTGTCGGCGAGTCCTTCGATCAAGCGATTCCGGAAGTGATCCTGAACGGGGCCGGGTTCGTAGTCGTTGACGAACTCTGCGGCGGCGACGGGGTCGGCAAATGCCCAACCTGGGAGGGAGTTGGAAATGAAACCCTGGCGGTGTTTTTCGGCGGTCCTGGGGAGGTTTTTTTCAACGGCGGTGGGGTCGCCAGCGGACCAGGCGTAGTCGAAGAGGCGCCACTGTTCGCCATCTGCTTTGTTACGGGCGAGGGCGATGCGGATCGGGATGGCGGTCGATTCATCGAGGGAAGCGAGCAGTTGGTCAAAGGCTAATCGTCGGGCGATGGGGCTGGGATCTCGCAGAGTATTTTGAACCAAGGTCTGGATTTGTTCCTTTGAGAGGGTTGGTTTTCTTTCGAGATTTTCCGGAGATTTTTCCACCGAGTTTAGATCGGTGGTGGAAGTGGTTGAGGAATTTGTGGAGGGGAAGCGGGCAGCCCAGGGATTGGAAAAATGGATGCCGTCGTGGTGGGAAGATCGATCTCCGGGAATTACAGCTTTGGAATTGTGACCAGCTTGCCGGATTCGCTTGTCAGAGGGAGAGGAAGGGTTTGTTTCGGGAGAGCGATTGGAATGACTTGGTTGGAAAGTTCGGTTGGGAGGATTCGAACCTGTTCGGTCGGGATCATTGGGGTCCTCCTTCATCTGTGTTCCAGCAAAGAACAGGGTGATGGCTAGGATCAACCAGACGAGGTGTGATTTCATTTCGATCAGGTGAGTTTTTATTTGGTCATGTGCTTACGGAGAAGATCGGCTATTTGAGTGCGTTGATTTTGGATCCCGGCAAGGTCGAGTTTGAGGTCGGCAGAGGTGTTGAGGAATTGGTAGAGGCCCTCGAGGGATTTACTCCAATCGCCGGAGACAACATCGAGAGGGGATTCGCGGCGGGGGTTGCGAGCGGTGAGGGACGCTCCGTTTTTGAGGAGGATTTTAACGACTTCGGCACGGCACATGAAGGCGGCAATGTGAAGGGCGGTGTTGCCGTCGCGATTGGTTTTTTTGAGGTCGGATTTTTGTGCGAGAAGGAGGGAGACGAGGGTTGGTTTTCCGTGGAAGGCGGCGCTTGCGAGGGGAGTCATTCCATTTTCCTGATGATGTCGGTTGATCGGGGCACCGAGGTTGAGGATCCGTTTGACGCGGGGAAGGCTGCCGCTCTGGATGGCATTTTCGAGGTTATTGCGGAGTTGGTCGGGGCCCTGCTGGAGGGATTTGGCAATGTCTTCGGCTTTATCGGCGACGTGGAAGATGAAGTCGTTGCTGAAGAGCCCCTGGTCACTTTGAATTTGGAGGAAGTGAAGGCCGTTGGGCGGAAGGGTTTCGAGTTCGATGGAGATGGTTTCGGCTTCACCCTTTTTGAGAGTGGCTGGAACACGGCGTCCGTTGACGATGACGTGGGCATCTGCGGTGACGTGGCGGGCGTTGATGGTCATCGATTTTTTTCCGTCGGCGAGGATGGGAAAGTGTTGCCGACCACTTTGTTCATGGAGAGGGCTGAGGGTCCAGAGGGCGGGTTGGAAGAAGGTGAAGCCAGTGCGTGCTCCGTGACGGGCGGTGAAGGTGCCGAGGAAGGAGCCATTGCTGGCGAGCTTGAGAAGTTGATCGCGGGTGAAGCTGCGGCGGTCGCCATCGACTTGAATGTAGTGGTCGTTCTGGAACTGAAGAGTGAGGGAGGCGGGTTCCGTTTGATCGAGGAAGAAGGCATTAACTTGAAGGACGACGGCTCCCTCTTTGGCGGAGGCTTCGAGGGCGGGGAGGAGATCGCGGGTGAGGGGGTGGTCGAAGGTTTTTTTGTCGAGAGTGAGTTGACGGGCAAAGGAACCCGAGTAACCGGTGCTGCCTTCGAGGACCATTTCCCAGACGGGATCAAAGCGTGGGTTACTTCGCCAGGAGAATCGCCAGAGCTCTTTTTCGGGGATGCCTTTTTCCGCAATTCGGCGGTAGAAATCAAAGTCGATGATATTGAGTCGGCCTTGGGGGAGGATGAGGAAGCGGTCGTTAGCGCCGCGCCAGGTGGGCGCGTCCATGCCTGAGCCGGGCGTGTTGGTGCTGACCAAAAAGGGCATGCGGTGGCAGTCACCACAGACGTTGGGTTGGGGTTTGCCTTCGTGGTTTCCTCTGAGGTGGAAAAGTTCGAAGCCGTCCTCGGCGCGTTTGGAGAGGACGTTGGTGTAGGCCCGCTTTTGCGCGGGAGGATAGGGGGAGCCGAGGAGAAATCGGGTGAGGTAATAGCGATCGTTTCTGTTAAGCAGGTCGCCACGGCCAATGGAGCGCCCCACGAGAGCCATGGTAGAACTCAGGGCACCATCGATGAGATGGCGCATGGCGTTTTCGGGGTTTTCCGCGTCGACATTTGGCGGAGTGTGACCTCGGACGTTTGCGCTATTATTCCCCCCGTATGGATCACCGGGAATGCCATCCCAGTGAAAGGGGGCGGTGTCCCGGAGTCCGCGAAGCGGCATGGTGGAACGGGGCTGGATTTGGTTTCCGCCAGAGACGACGGGGGTATTCAGGACCCAGAGGAGTTGATCGGTATGGCCGTCGGGATGACAGCTGGCGCAGGAGAAGGTTTCGGTGGAGGAAGCGAGGGCGGTGTTGAAGGCGATGCGACCGCGTTTGAAAGGGGGAGGAGTGGGGTCGTCGAGAGGGATGGTGGACTTCAGGACAGGACGGGCGGGGTTGGTCACGTCGACGAGGGAGACGGAGTTGGCAACGGCATTGAGGACCCAGGCTTGGGCGGGGGTGCCATCTGCCTTTGATCGCAGAGCAATGCCCCGTGGTACGGCTCCGACATTGACGTGACCGAGGATTTTACCGGTGGCGGTGTCGACGGTGAAGAGCTTGTCGGAGCTGGCGGCGGTGGCGACGAGGATTTTGTCGTCGGGGCTGATTTCGACTGCGAAGGGAGTGGCGAATGCTTGCGTTGGTATTAGTTGGGCGGAAGGGAGAGGTTCGAGGTCAATGAAGCTTGGTTTTTTAGCGGCATTCTTTTGGAAATCGACCTGGGTGATTCGATTGAGGAAGGCGCGGTTTTGAAGTTCGGCCAGGCCATGTTTTTTCGTGCCTGAGCGGCCGTTGACGTCATTGCGAGCATCGGTTTGGGCGACGAAGACCGAGCCTTTGGAATCTACGGTGAGGCCATAGAGGAGGGTGCCGAGGGTATCAACGGTTTCGACGAGGCGATCGGTTTCGGTGTCGAACACGAAGAGATCTTTATCGGGAACGCGCGGGTGTTTGATGATGTCGAGGACGTGACCGAGCGAGAGAACGTTATTGTTGGCAATGCTGTGTTGGTGGGCATCGAAGGTGACGAGGTCACCGTCGATTTTGTAGCCGCCAGAGAGCTGGGTCTTGTTGTTGGATTCGAAGGGGAGGACGTAGAGTTTCCCGTGGCGCACGGTAATGGCGCGCGGGTCCTGGGCGGAGATGGTGAGGTGTTTGGTGACGCGGCGGGAGGCGACATCGATGACGGCGATTTTGTTTTCGGATGAGAGGGCGACGTAGGCCTTTTGATTGTTGGCGAAGGCGATGCCGACGGGTTCGTCAAAGTTGGTGGCACGTTTTTCGAGGTCAAGATCCTGCACGGTTGCGATGACGTGGAGGTGGGTAGGGCTGGTGGGATCGGTGTCGATCACGCTGACGGAGTCGGAAATGTGATTGCTGATCCAGGCTTCGCGCCCATCGGGACGGATGGCGATGCTGACGGGGTCAATGCCCACAGGGATACGATTTAGGAAGCGGCCGGTTTTTGTGTCGATGACATCGACGGTATCAGCCGGGGTGTTGACGACAAAGAGGTGATCGCGGTGAAGGGCGATGGGATTGGAATGAGGGCTCAGAAACGAAGGGTTTCCGACTTTGGCAGGAGGCTTTGGCTGAGAGCGGTTGGCTGTCGAGCGGGTTGGGTTTTCCAGACCAGGAAGGAGCCAGATTCCGAGGATGGGAATCGAGGCGAAGAGGAGACCAAGAAGGAGACGTTGCATGAGATGATGGGTTATTTTTCGCTGGTGATTTTTTGGATGGCTTCCTGGGAGAGGTTGGAAGTCGAGAGCCATTCCTGCGCGGCTTCACGATCGCGGCGGTAGAAGACCCGGCCAGTGTCAACGAGGGCGGAGGTCCGGGCACCGGGATCGGCGATGTTGGAGGCCCACTCGACTCCGACGGTCGGGTTATCGTGGACGACGCGGGTGGCGTAGCCGTAGGTGGCGGAGTCGCGGTCTTTGGAGGCCGGCATGGCGGAGATATAGTTGGCGGCTTTTTCGGGGCTTTTTCCGGCCCAAGTGTGAAGGGTGGCACCGATGCCGTGGGCGCGGCTTTCGTTTTGAGGAGTGCTTTGGAGCCAGTCGAGGGCTTGTTGGGGGTTATGGTTGGCAATTTCGCCAGCAACCCGGTGCATGGTGGTGTTTTTGAGATCACTTTCCGGGATGGATGCGATCCAGTTGGTGGCTTGGGTGGGATCGCCGGTTTTGAAGTGGGCACCGGCGATGGTGTGCATCAATTGGTGTGCTGATTTGTCCCCGTTTTCAAATCGGTCGAGAACGAAATCGGTTGCGATGGTGGGGTCGGAGTCGGCAAGTCCATTGACGAGGGCACGCGAGAAATGAGAGGTGAGGCCTTCGACGGTGAGTTGCGGGATGTCGAGGAGTTCGCGGTAAGCAGGGTTGCTTTTCATGTCGAGGTTCTTGAGCCAGGCGATGGCGTTTTCGGGATTGGCGCTGGCCCAGCCTGCGATGGCTGGACCCATGTCATCGCCGGGAGTGGTGATGCCAAACTCGACAACTTCCTGTCCGGCCAATGCACCCCAGGCATAGTGGAAATCGCGATATTCGGATGAAGACGGAGGAAGATGGGAAATGTGCTCGCGCATGAGGAGGGCGTTTTCCGGGGTGAGGTTCTTGAGCATTTCCGTGAAGACGAGTCGTCGGGCGATGGGGCCTTTGGCGGAGCGAAATTCCCGGCCGAGTTCGGCAAGATCTTCATCACTAAGGAGGGTGGACGGGGAGGAATCGGAAGAGGTTTGGCGGGATGAATTGATACCTGCCTTTGCTTTCCCAGTTGAATTTGATTCGCCCGATTGCCGATTGGAAAGAGCTGAAGATGATTCTTCCGACGAGGTTGTTTTATCTGACTTTTTGGTCGAAGTTAATTTGGATCCGCAAGCAAAGGCAACGATGGCGATGACGGCCCAGATGAGGTGATGGAGGGGGTTTTTTTTCATGGTCGGGTTGAATGGGTGAGGAAAAAGACAGGAGTTATTTCCCGGCGGTGATTTTTTGGATGGCTTCTTCGGGGAGGTTCGAGTTGGAGAGCCATTCTTGGGCGGCTTCGCGGTCCTTGCGGTAGAAGACGCGGCCGGTGTCAATCATGGCGCGGCCCCGGGCCTCTGGGTTTTGAATGTTAGACGCCCACTCGACGCCGACGGCGGGGTTATCATGGACGACACGGGTGGCGTAGCCGTAGGTAGCGGCATCGCGATCGGCAGTTGGAACGGAGGCGATGGCAGCGGCAGCTTCTTCGGGACTGCGCCCGGCCCACATGTGGAAGGAGGTTCCAACTGCGTGGTTTTTACCGTCACCTTCGGGGAGATCGACCGCCCATTCAACAGTGTTGGCAGGGTTATCTTTGGCGAGTTCACGGGCCGCATGTTGGTGGGCTTGGATTGACATTTCGCCTTCGGGGACTGCGGCGAGAAAGGAGGTGATTTCTTCGCGGTCGCCCGAACGGAGGGCGGCGGAAGCTGCGATGTGGATCATTTTGGAGGCTTCCTTGTCTCCGTTTTGGAATCGTTCGATCGCAAATTCTGCGGCGAGTTGGGGATCGGCGTCGGCGAGGCCGAAGGCGGCTCCCCATTTCAGGTGGGTTCCGCTGCTTTGCTGTTCGGGCGAGAGGGTGTCGAAGTAAGCCATGGCGGAAGCGGGGTCGGAGGCGGCCCAGCCGGCGAGGGAAGCGGCCATGTCACGCTTTGGGGTGTCGACTCCGTGGATGATGGCTTCCTGTCCGGCCATCGAACCCCAGGCGTAGTGGAATTCGCGGAATTCGGCCGAATCCTGGGAGAGGTGGGCGATATTTTCACGCATGAGACGGGCGTTCTCGGGCGTGAGGTTTTTGAGCATTTCGGAGAAGGCGAGGCGCCGGGCGATGGGGCCTTTGGCGGCGCGGAATTCTTCGCCCAGCTCGGCAATGTCGGCGTCGCTGAGGATGGTGGGTTGGTCTGAGGTGGAAGAGGTGCGGGAGGATTTGGTTCGAGCCTTTTTCTCTCCGGGAGAAGAGTCCGGGTTTTCGGACTGGCGGTCTGAAAGTCGGGGGGAGGCGGATTTGGACGGGGAGGCGGTTTTTGATTCGTCCGGCTTGGTGAGTTGGGAGCCGACGACGAAGGCGGTGACGGCGACGAGAGCCCAGATGAGGTGGTGGATGAGATTTTTTTTCATGGGAGAATGGAGTGGGTGAGTTTTGTGGTGGTTCCGACCGTTAGTTCGCCCCTTTGGGGCTAATGGGGCATGGAAATCTATACGTGGTTGGGGGGTGAGGATTAGTCGTCGGATTTGAAGTTGTTTTCCTTTCCCCATTGGTGGGCGGTTTTGGGATCACGGTGGGCCCAGGTGGTGAAGGTGCGGCGGGTCAGTTCGTCGCGGAAGGAGGATTCGGAGATTTTCTGAGCCCATTCGAGGGCGGTGTGTGGATCGAATTCGACGGCGGCGATGGCGAGTCCTGCGAGAGCCTGATCTTTGGCCGGACCATCGGGTTGGGATTGCACCCAGGCGGTGGCGGCTGCGGGGTTTTGGGTGGTCCAGTTCCAGAGGGTTTTGCCGAGGGCGGAGTTGCGCTCCGGGGACTGTGATTTTGAGGCGACCCAGTTGGCTGCTTTGGCGGGATCGCGACGGGACCATTGCGAGGCGATGAGTTCGAGATAGTTCGAGTTGGGTTGTTGGTCGAGATATTGGGCCGCTTTGGCGGGATCGGTTTCGGACCAGGATTTGAGGGCGACGGCAGTCGTATGGCTTTTTTCGTCGGAGTCGAGTTTGGTGGTCCAAGCGAGAGCTTCTTTCGGGGAATGGCGAGCCCAGGACTCGGCGATTTCAGAGAGGATGTGGTCACGAGCGTCGCCAGGTTCAAGGGTGAGTGCGAGGCTGGCGGCCTTTTGAGGATCGGTGGCAGCGATGGTGCCGAGGACGCCGGAGTAGGCTCCGGCTTGCTGCTGGTCGGCGAGCGTGCGAGACCAAGCGAGGGCTGCTTTTGGGTCTTGTCGGGCCCATTCTTTGGCAATGGTGCCGGAGAGGATGTGGCCGACGACCGGGTAGAAAGCTTGGGAGCTCTCCGGTGAAGTGAGCCAGTTTGCAGTCCGTTGGGGATTAAGTGAAGTGAGTGCAGCGAGGACGCTAATGGCATGACCGCGTTCGAGTGAAAAGTTTGCGTTGTCGAGCGAGGAGAAGGCGGCTTCGGGATCGGCTTTGGCCCAGCGGGTGAGGAGAAGATGGGTGAGCATTTTTGACTCGCTGTCCCAATCGGGCGTTTTTTGGCGAAGGAGGTCGAGGGCCTCGGAAATGCGATTGGTGGGGAGATGGAGGGAGTATTGTTGGAGGAGGTGGAGGCGTTCGGAGGGATCGGGATTTGCGAAGATGGCGAGGAGGTTCGGTTCGTTGGTAGTGCCTGGAGTGAAGGTTGAGCGGCTTGAGGAGGAGGAGGTGGCGGGCGGCAGTCTGCCTTCGTGTTGTGCCTCCTGGAGTCGGTTAATTTTGATCTGTTGGGTGGTGACGGCGGCGGCTCCGATAGTGATGGCACCGAAGGTGAGGAGGTGGGTTTTTACAATGGCGAGAGTGCCCGTGGTGGCGGGAAGAGTTTGAAGGGAGGTTGTGATGGAAGTGGCCAGAGAGGCTGGGGCGGGGTTGATGGCATTGGTGGGGAGGGTGCTGGCGAGCAGGGCGGCGGAGGTGGTGATGCCGCGCTTGGTGAGGATGGTGCGGAGTTTTTCGAGAGCGCGGTTGGTGCGCATGCGGGCGGCGTCTTCCTTGATTCCAAGTTCGTCCGCGATTTGGGGATGGGTTTTGTTTTGGTAAAAACGGAGTAGGACGAGAGAGCGGTCATTTTTGGAGAGTTCGTCGATGGCGCTGTCGATTTCTGGTGCGAGTTGGTTCCAGGGTTCGGGGGTGTCGTTCATGGCATCGAGGGAGGCGGCGGTTTGTTCGCGTTTTTGGCGGCGGATTTCGGAGCGAACGTAATCGACGGATGCGCTGTGGGTTTCGCGGTGGAACCAGGCGGTGAGAGGAAGGGAGGGCGGGATTTTTTTGGCCTTTTTGACGAGGCGGAGGAAGACGGTTTGGGAGATGTCGCGAGCGGCTTCATCGTTGGCGGTGACGCGTCGGGCCACGGAATGGACGAGAGGAAGGTGTCGGTTGATGAGCGTGACGAGAGCGCTGTCCGAGGGATCGAGCAGGTGCTGGCGAAGGAGTTGATGGTCGCTGATTGGCACGTTTCGAAGAGAAATCGACAGAGTATGGGGAAAGCGAACGAGGATTTGGAGGAAAAAGAAGGGGTTCGCTTTTTGGGGCCGGAGTCGATTAGACTTGAAAAAGGCGAATGACGAAAGAGAGGGATCATTTTTTGGACGGTCTGCGAGGCGGGGCGATGTTGCTGGGGTTGGTGTTACACGGGGTTTTATCTTTTGCAGGAATTGGGGTGTGGCCGGCGGTGGACGTGAAGTCCTCGTCCGAGGTGATATTGCCGTTGATTGATTGGATTCACGGATTCCGGATGCCGCTCTTCTTTTTGGTGAGTGGGTTTTTCACGGCGATGATGTGGAAAAAGCGGGGGATGGAGGGATTGGTGAGGCAGAGGCTTTTGAGGATCGGTGTGCCATTGTTGGCCGGCGTGTTGATTTTTTACCCAGCGATGATTGCGCTGGGGAGTTGGGGCGAGAGGGTCAAGGCGGAGCGAGTTGAAGAGGGCGACGGAGGTTTTGATTTCCAAGGGTTGCCTTTGTTGGTTCTGAAGGGAGATGACCAGGCCGTGCGGATTTCTCTCGGAAAAGGAGGAGATGCCAATGATCAGGATGATTATGGAACGCCGGTGTTGCACTTGGCGGCGCTGATGGATGATGGGGAGATGGTTGAGATTTTGCTGGAGAATGGGGCTGATATCGAAGGTCGTGGTGGAGATGGTGGGACGGCTTTGATGGCGGCGTGTTTTTTTGGAAGGGAGCGGGCGGCCCGGTTTTTTTTGGATGCTGGTGCGGATGTGTCGGCGAAGGATGACAAGGGGGAGACGGTGATGGACAAGTTGGGGGCTGACTTTGAGTTGGTGAAGGAGATGGGCGGGGTGTGGAAGCTGGAAGTGAAGGCGGAGCATCGGGAGGCGCGGGAGAGGTTGGCGGAGCTGTTGGTCAAGGGAGGCGCGGAGTCGGGCGAGGAGGGAGATTTTGGGTGGTATTGGCTGGGGGTATTTTTGCCGGTGCTTCACCACCTTTGGTTTCTCTATGATTTGTTGTGGTTGCTGGTGGTGTTTGTGCCAGTGGCCCTAGTGATGGGGCGGTTGGGATGGAAGTTGCCGGATTTTTTGATCTCGGTGCCGGGGTGTTTGGTTTGGTTGGTTCCCCTGACCTGGTGGTTGCAGATGACGATGCCGGGGCAATTTGGCCCGGGAACATCGAGCGGTATTTTCCCATGGCCGGCGAAACTCGCTTACTTCGGGGTCTTCTTCTTCTTTGGGGCGATGTGTTTTGGACGGGGATTTTGGGAGCAGAAAGTTGGCAGGATTTGGTGGGGGTGGCTGCTGGTGTCTTTGCCTCTTTTTTGGTGGGGCAAGGAATTGGTGAAGAGTGATCCTTTTTGGGGAGCGCTGCTGGCGAGTGGCTACGCGTGGACCACGATTGTGGGGATGATGGGGCTCTTTCGGAGATTCCTGAATGAAGGGAGGCCTACGGTACGATATTTGTCTGATTCGGCGTATTGGCTCTATCTGACCCACCTTCCGGTGATGATGGCGGTGCAGATTCTAATCAGTGGCTGGGATGTGCCACTGGTGTTGAAGCTGGTGATCGTTATCGGTGGGGTGACGGCGGTGCTGCTGGTGGTTTATGAGGTGGCGGTTCGTTACACTTGGGTGGGAGCGATTTTGAATGGCCGAAAGAGCCGGGTGGTGCCTCCACCTCTTCCCGGCGGAGAGGAATAGGTTGTTTTTTGAAATGTTTCAGTGCCATCTTCCGTCATGGAAATGATGAAAAGACTGACTTTGTTGGCCGGCGGCCTGATGGCAATGCCTGTTTTTGGTGTTCTGGAGTTCAAGGATACCGAGGGAAAGCATCTCGATGTGGTGTCGGATGGCAAGGTGGTGGTGCGCTACATGTATGAACACGATACCTCGACGAAGGAGAAGCATCATGAGACTTATAAGCCGTATCTTCATGTCTTTGATGCCGAGGGGAAGAAGCCGATTACGAAAGGGGCAGGCGGAAAGTTTACCCACCATCGGGGGATTTTCATCGGATGGAGCAAGACTCAGGCGAATGGGAAAAGCTACGATCGCTGGCACATGAAAGGTGGGGACATTATTCACCAAAAGTTTTCCAAGCAGGAGGTGAAGGAAGGCGCTGCTGTTTTCACTTCAGTCACGCACTGGATGGATGATCAGGAGAAGGCATTTCTTGAAGAGGAGAGGACCTTTACGATCACGGAAGGCGTGTATGGAGGACGGGTGATGATTGACTTTCATACGAAGCTTAGTCCTGTGAGTGGTGATGTCTTTTTGAAGGGCGATCCTGAACATGCAGGCGTGCAGTATCGTCCGGCGAACGAAGTTGATACCAAGAAGACGAAGTACCTTTTCCCGAATGGAGTGACCAAGGTGAATGGAGTGAAAGATTTACCCTGGGCGGCCGAGAATTACACTTTGGATGGGAAGGAATACGGAGTCGTGCACATGAATGCGCCAACGAACCCAAAGGGAACAGTGCATTCGGCCTATCGCGACTACGGGCGTTTCGGAGCGTTTTTCCAGAAAGAGATCAAGAAAAGAGAGTCGTTGGAATTGGACTATGGTTTCCTGATTTTGGACGGAGAGCTTCCGGCGGTTGGGAAGATTGACGGAGTTTGGAAAAAGTGGGCGAAGTGAGTTGGATCGTCTTTGTGGACCTCTTCACTTTTATGAATGAAAAAACCCGGGGCAAAGCCCTGGGTTTTTTCTTTGAGGTCAGATCGGCGTAGCGCCGCTTTGCGTGAGACTTTTTTTAGCGCTTCCGCAGGGCGAGGTAGTTGCGGGCTTTTTTGAGGAAGAAGGAGTTCTTTGCGATACCTCCACCAGGCACGGAGTGAGAGATCCAGAGATCACAGGAGGTTCCTCCATCGAGGTTAAGGGCGTATTTGATATTGAAGCCTTTCAAGGGCTGGGATCTGAGGTTGTTGGAAAGGCCTTGAAGAGTTGCGGTGTCGGCGTAGGCGATGCCGAAGTGGTCCGCGCCATCCCAAATGACGAATGAACGGGGGCGGTCGTTGTTGGTAGAGAGGCCGGTGACGACTTTGCCATCCCAAACGAGGCGGGGGCCGGCTTGGAGAAGTTCGGAGGATTTTTGGTAGGTCTTGCGGGTCGCGAGGGTGAGGGCTTTTCCATCGAGAATGCCGCTTCCAAGAAAGGAGGAGGAATTAAATGCCCCGCGCGATTCGCCGCCGGCGATTACGAGGCCAAGCGGAGATCCGTCGGGGTTAAAAAAGCTCCCGTTGATGGTCGCGAGACTTCCTTTTCCGGCCGCTTCGGCGTTGTCGAATTGAGATCCCGGCCCCCCTTTTTGGTCGATGACCTTGAGGAAGAAGTCGCGGCGGTCAAAGGTGACGGCTGTGAATGCGGTGCTGTTGAGTGAGGCAGAGCGGACCTTGAGGGGGTGTTTGGGTGAAGGAGAGAGAGTTGGGGGAGAGATTTTGGGTGTGACTGCTGGAATCGCAGTTTTGGGAGGAGTCACCGGGGGAGCGACAGGAGCGGGGGGCTCAGTCGGGGCAGGTGTTTGGGCGCGCGGGATCGAGACCGAGCAGGAACCCAAGAGAGCGATGAGCGGGAAAAAGAGGGGTATTTTTCGCCGGAAAGTCATTTGACGGCGCTGGCAAGCAGGGTCTGGAAGTTCGGCGGGATTTCCTCGCGGTCAACGATGGCGGTTTCGACATCCGAGAAACCAACACCGGCAATCATTTCGGCGAGCTCAACTTCGGGGAAGCCGAGCCAGGTGTCGTAGTAGAGTTCCCGGGCTTTTTCGAAGGTGTGTTGGAGGAGATCGAGGACGATGAGGCGGCCGCCCGGTTTGAGGATTCGATGGGCTTCGGCCAGGGCCTTGGCCGGCGATTCGGCGTGGTGGAGAGCCTGGGAGAGGATGGCGAGATCGACGGAGGAATCGTCGATAGGAGGGGACTCGATATCGCCGAGGCGGTATTCGAGGTTTGGGAGGTTGTTTTCTTTGGCGAGCTTTTGGCCGAATTCGACCATCTTTTCGGAGTTGTCGATGGCGATGACTTTTTTGGCGCGCTGGGCGATGAGCTGGGAAAGAGTGCCCTCGCCGGCGCCGAGGTCGGCAACCACATCGTAGTTGAGGATCTTGAGCATGGCTTCGGCGAGGCCTTTCCAGGAGCGGCCGGGGACGTATTCGCGGCCGAACTTTCCGGCGAGTTCGTCGAAGTAGGCGCGGACCTGGTCTTTGCGCTTGCGGAGGATGTGGCGGAGGGAGGAGTGGTCTTTTTCACACTCGGGGAGCTCGGAACCTGCTTCGCGGACGATTTTTTCCAGAGCGGGAGGGATTTGGGCGGAGTAGATGTTGTTTTTTCCCGAGCGTTGATCGGCGACGAGGCCTTCTTTTTTGAGTTGGGAGAGCTGGGTCGAGATCCGTGATTGTCCCATTCCGAGGATTTGCTGGAGCTCGGCGACGGAGAGTGATTCTTTCCCGAGGAGCCGCAGAATGCGCAACCGCGTGGGGTCGGAGATCATTTTCAGGGAATTGAGAATTGACGGCATGGGAAAGGGGGATTACTTCGCATCAACGAATCGCGATCCGACGATATCAAAAACAGACCCATGAGCAAAAGCTTCATTTTCTCCTCAGAATCCGTCACCGAAGGGCATCCAGACAAAGTCTGTGATACCGTGTCCGACGCTATCCTCGACGCCTGCCTTGAGCAAGACCCCAAGTCCCGCGTGGCTTGTGAGACTCTTGTGAAGGACAATGTCCTCGTGCTTGCCGGTGAAATCACCACGGGTGCCAAGTTCAACTACGAAGAAGTGGCTCGTGAGGCCGTTCGTAAGATTGGCTACGATAAAACCTACGCCGACAACACCGAGTATAGCTATACGTCGAAGTTTGAAGCTGAGGGCCTCTTTTTCATGAACCTCTTGGGAAAGCAGTCGCAAGACATCGCCCAAGGAGTGGATGCAGATGCTGCTGATCACAAGGACACCGCCGAGCAGGGTGCGGGAGATCAAGGGATCATGTTTGGCTATGCTGTCAACGAAACCGAGGAGCTCATGCCAGCACCTGTGGCCTACGCCCACCGACTGGGTGAGGCCTTGACTAATCTTCGCAAAGACCGCGTGCACACTTGGCTTCGCCCTGATTCCAAGACGCAGGTTTCGATGCAATACGCCGAGGGCAAACCCGTGAGCGTGACTGCCGTGGTGGTCTCCACGATGCACGCTGCTGAGATCGATACGCCTGAAATGCGTGAAATCCTTAAGCGTGACCTCATTGAAAAGGTCATCCCCGGTGAGCTTCTCCGCGACGATACCCAGTATCTCATCAACCCCACCGGGCGTTTTGTGACGGGCGGACCAGAAGGTGATGCCGGACTGACCGGACGTAAAATCATCGTTGATACTTATGGTGGTATGGGCCGTCACGGCGGTGGTGCTTTCTCTGGAAAGGACCCTTCAAAGGTTGATCGCTCGGCCGCCTACATGGCGCGTTGGGTTGCCAAGAACATTGTCGCTGCGGGCCTCGCGACTGAGTGCGAACTTCAGCTCGCCTACGCCATCGGATACCCCGATCCCGTCAGCATCAACGTCAACACCTTCGGCACCAACGAAGTTGAAGAAGACAAGATCGTGAAAGCGGTGCAGGAAATCTTCAGCTTCAAGGCCGCCAACATTGTGGATCAGCTTGATCTCCTTCGCCCCATCTATGGTCAGTCAACCAACTATGGACACTTTGGATACTCGTCTGCCACTCTTCCATGGGAGCAGCTGGACAAAGTCGATGCTCTGAAAGCGGCCCTCTAATTTATCTCTTACCAAAAAATCATTATGTCAGATTACAAAATCAAAGATATCGGCCTTGCCGATTTTGGTCGCAAGGAGCTCGATGTTGCCGAGCACGAAATGCCCGGCCTCGTGGCCACTCGCAAGAAGTATGGTCCTGAAAAGCCACTCGACGGTGTCCGCGTGATGGGGTCGCTTCACATGACCATTCAGACCGCCGTCCTCATGGAGACTCTCCGTGAAGTCGGTGCCGACGTTCGCTGGTGTTCATGCAATATCTTCTCCACCCAGGACCACGCCGCCGCGGCAATGGCCCAGGCCGGTTATCCGATCTTTGCCTGGAAAGGTGAGACTCTCGACGAATACTGGTGGTGCACTTGGCAGGCTCTGCAGTTCCCCAATCCCGATGGCGGCCTTCCGCTCGGCCCTCAACTGATCGTGGACGATGGCGGCGACGCCACTCTCCTGATCCACAAAGGATACGAACTCGAAGACGGATCCGATTGGGTCAATGAGCCCGCTTCCTCCACTGAAGAAGCAGTCATCAAGGGGCTCCTGAAAGACATTCACGCCAAGCAGCCCGGCATCTTCCACGCCTGGGTTCCCGAACTTAAAGGTGTTTCCGAAGAGACCACGACTGGTGTTCACCGCCTCTACCAAATGCAGCGTGACGGGAAGCTTCTCTTCCCTGCTATCAACGTCAACGACTCGGTCACCAAGTCCAAGTTCGACAACCTCTACGGTTGCCGCGAGTCGCTCATCGATGGCATTAAGCGTGCTACTGACGTGATGATCTCCGGTAAAGTCGGCGTCGTTTGCGGATACGGTGATGTAGGGAAAGGATGTGCCCAAGCTCTCCGCGCTCAAGGTGCCCAAGTCGTTGTGACTGAAGTCGATCCTATCTGCGCCCTTCAGGCTGCCATGGAAGGCTTCCGCGTTCTCACCGTTGAAGACACTCTCGGCTGGGGCGACATCTACGTCACCACCACTGGTAACTTTAACATCATCCGCGCCGAGCACATGGACAAGATGAAGGACCAAGCCATTGTGTGTAACATTGGTCACTTCGACAACGAGATCCAGATTGCTGAGCTCGAAGCTCTTGACGGAGTTGAGAAGCTCAACATCAAGCCTCAGGTCGACAAGTACACCTTCAAGTCTGGCAACGCGATCTACATGCTCGCTGAAGGCCGCCTCGTGAACCTTGGTTGTGCCACTGGCCACCCAAGCTTTGTGATGAGCAACAGCTTTACCAACCAGACGCTTGCGCAGATTGCTCTTTGGGAGACCAGGGATACCCGCGAAATCGGAGTGGAAGTCCTTCCGAAGGCGCTTGATGAGGAAGTCGCACGACTTCACCTCGACAAAATCGGAGCCAAGTTGACCAAGCTCACCAAGGAGCAGGCCGACTACATCGATGTCCCGGCCGAAGGCCCCTACAAGCCCGCGCACTATCGCTACTAAAATGTAGCAGAGGCTTCAGCCTCTGATCTCAAACTTTCAAAGCCCGCTCTCTTCGGAGTGCGGGCTTTTTTAGCTGCTGCTGCTAGGAATTTGCTTTTGGCGGGAGGGGCTTTAAGCCAGTCCTTGGACTGGAGCGGAGGGGGGTGAAAGGGGGGGAATTTTTCCAGAGTTTTTCCTTAGGGTGAGAGAATGTGCTCTGGGCCGAGCGGGCTCACAGTTTGGCGCAGGATGGTTTCGACGTGAGCGACCGAGTCGGAGCGTCGATCGCCATCAAGCACCCGTCGATTGCCCACGCTTCCTCTCATGTTCATCACGGGAGGCAATGGCGCTAGACCGCGATCTCCGCCAGTGGTCCGCGCAGGTCGAGGTCCTTGAGTTGGTTGTCGAGCTGGCCAAAGTGATCTTTGGTCGGACCGTTGTTGGCTTGGAGAATGGTGTTGTACCAATTGCCGATCGTCTTGTGACCGGGGCTGCCGTACTTCGGGTAGCGGAGGTAGCGTCCTGCGGTCTTCAGCTTGTGCCCGCGTCCGCCGACGACAATGAACGGCCACTCCTTACGGCGCGAGTGATGCGCCTCGCCGGTATCGGAGAGGTAGATGATCATGGTGTGATCGAGCATGGTGCCGTCACCCTCGGGGACTGCTTTGAGCTTGGCTGCCAGCGTGGCGATTTGATCGATTTGGAATTTGCGGATCACGTCCCGCGCTTCGGCGGACTTCAGCCCGTTGTCGGTGACTTTGTTGTGGCCAATGTCGTGCACGCTGGTGTTCTTGAAGCCGAAGGTGGCATACTTTGCGCTAAGCCAGTCGGCGCGGATTGAGATGACATTGGTCAATCCGGTGATCAGTGCTGCCGAGGTGAGGTTGAAGAAGGTGGACACGCGGTCGGTGAACACGGTCGATGAATATTGGCTGGTGAGTTCCGGGGCATTTTTTCGTATTTTCTCCTGCATTTCGACGAGCTGGTCGTTGCGCGCTCGGACGGACTCGAACGCGTTCAAGTAGTGGTCGAGTTTCTCGCGCTCCTCCGGACTGATCTGCTTGGCGAGGCGCTTGGTGTCCTCACTAAGGAAGTCGAGGAGGTTGGTCTGCAGAGCGAACTCTTTCTTGCCGCCCGTTTTTAAATCGAGCGCACTGCCGAACAGTTCGCGGTAGGCTTTTTCCGCGCTGGCCTGGTAGGGCATCGGACTGTTCTGGCCGTAGGCAGAGATCTTTGGAAAGACCGCGGTGTCCTGGACGATCGGGCCGTAGTTGTTGCCGATGCTGTGGCCGTTGGGAGCGAAGCCGTAGTTCCTGAAGGGCGCGGGATTGAGTTGGCCGAGGAGGCAATCGATGGTGGCTGCCGCGGGCTTTTCCGGCGAGTGGTGGCAGCTGAGTGCGCCGTAATAAGACGAGTGGTTGCCTCCGAAGTTAGCCCCGGAAAGACCTTCGAGAATCATCATCTCCTCTTTGAAGGGATCGAGCGATCGCAGCGTAGGGGGCAGCTGATGGTCGGTGAGTTTGAGATCGAGGAGATTGTCGTCATCGCCGATATCAATGCCCTCCGGGCGGATCGCGTCGGGTGTGATGCCACTGGATTTGATGACGAAGACAAAGCGTTTGGGGAAGCCGTCGGAGCGACCGGCAGCATGAGCTTCCATCTGCCGTAGCAGAGGCATCAAGACCGCGCCACTCGCTCCGAGCGTGATGCCTTTGGTGAAATTTCTTCGAGTGGTCATCATTTGCGGTAGAGGAATGAGTCGGATGTTAAAAGCGACACTAACAGCTCGCTAAATTTTCCGCCGCTGTCGAGATAAGCTTTTTCTGCGGCGATGAGAGTTTCGGAGTCGCTGAGCATTTCGTTGCGACCCATCCAATAGCGGAAGCAGTGGCGGATGATCGACTGGCGGACACGGGTGGATTTGGCGAGCCTGTGGACGAGATCGTTGGCGTCTTTGACCGGGCCGTCGATGCCTGCCTCGCCGGTTCCGGTGATTTTGCCGCTGGTGTCGAATGGGTATTCCACCAGTTCACTCTTTTCCAATCCCGACTTGATCTTGTCCGGGGTGAGCATGGTCTCGAAGCGTTTCTGTTTCTTGTTATAATACATCCCGGTACGGACCCAGCCTCGGTCGGTGAAGCTTTCGAAGGGCATGCCGAGTGGCTCGAAGTGTTTGTGACATTTCCAACATTCGTTGACTTTGGTGACCTCGAATCTTTGGCGCAGGGTCTTGTCGTGGTCCTCGGGGATCTTGGCATCGACGCCGATGGGGAGGGCCGGGACGTTGCCGGCGAGCAGGTGGGTGCGTACCCAAATGCCGCGGTGGACGGGATCGTTGGCGTCGTTTGTGGAGTGGGTGATCAGCCAACTGAGGTCGTGGAGCATGCCGGCGCGGAAGATGTCGTCGGTGAGTTTATTGGACTTTTTGATCATGTCGGCCCGCCACGCGTCGGCTTTCTCTTTCGGATGGGACTTGAGTTTTTTCACGTGCCGTTCATCGACCATTTTGAGGAGCTGGGTGCGGCTGTTATTGAAGCGTGGGGATGTCAGCAATTCCTCAAAGACGTGCGTGTCTTCGTTGACGATCGCGGCGATGTGCCCCTGCGGAGCTCCAATTAGTGCGCGCCCTCCCATGCCTGGACCGGGGCTGTCTTTGAAGGTTCCCTCGGCTCTGGGGTAGAGGAAGAACTCCTCGAAGAAACGCACGATGCGCGGGTAGTAGGCGAAGCCGTGTTCGCCTTCTTGGATCATGCGGTGAAAGGCGCTGGCAGGGAAGTGCTTGCGGATCGGAGGCGCGCCGGCGGCGATCATCGCGCGCACGACTTTTCCGACTTCGGTCTTGTTGCTGAGTTTTCCTTCCTCGTAGGCTTTTTGGATGATCGAATTCGCGGTTGGCGGGGAATCGGTGAGTGCGTATGAGAGGGCGAAGGCGATCTCTTGCGGCGAGAGCAGACGCCGGCCGTGTTCGTCGGCGGAACCGCGACCGAGCTCGAGCCGATAGACTGCTTCGCTCGATAGATAGATGCCGAGTAGCGTGGTTTTGAGACCGGCTGCGTTGCCGCCCTCTGCAAGGTTGCGCTCCATGAAGGCGAAGTATTTTGGGAACTCATCTTCAGTGATCGGGCGACCGCAGGCCCGTTCGAACTCTTCGCGAATCACGCGCTCGAGCGCTTCGCGTGGTGGTTGTCCTTCAGCTTCTGAAATAACCTTGAAGCTCTCTTTGCCAGCGATATGGATGGGCTTTCCTTTGTCGGGGCCGTAGGTCATCGGCGCGAGCTCGCGGTCGTGGATTTGGTTGGCGATGATGTCTGAAAGGGCGAGCTGCAGTGCGAGGAAGCCCGACTCGTCCATGATTTCCTGGTCGGCATAGTCGCGGAGGCCGCTGGATTTCGATTTGTAACTGACGGGCTGTGCTTCGATTCCGCCGCGTACGATCTGCTGGTATCTTTTGCCGCCGTAAATGTGTGGGCTCATGCGCCACAGACGCGCCGGCGTGAAAGGTGGTGTGCTGATCGAACCATCGAACAGGAGCTCGTGACTGACACGGTTGCCGAACTCGGGGAGCAGCATGCGCGATTCGAGTTCGAATCCCTTCCCGGCCAGAGTGAGCCCCTCTTTGATCCAGCGAACGATTTCCTCGCGCTCGGCCGCGCTCGGTTGCGGTTTTTTCTCGGGCGGCATTGTGCCGATCTCGAGTTGTTCGAGCACGCGCTCCCACAGGGCGACGGTGTCGGCATTGGTAAAATCGCCATCGATCGTGTCTAGCGAGACTTTCCCCTTCTGGGTCTCATTGTCGTGGCAATCGATACAGTTCGCCTCCAGGAACGGGACGATGCCTTGCTTGAAAAGATCGTCGCCCGCAGCATCTGCTTTCCCCGCGGCTAGCAGCGCAGCGATTAAGATCGTTGGGATGATGGTTGAGTGTCCGGTCAAAACGGTGAAAGAGGATAGATTAAATCAGAAACTGGCGGGTAGGAAGTCGGATCTTGGCGCTGATACTGCTAGGAATTTTCTTTTGGCGGGAGGGCTCTGAAGCCGCCCTTGGACCGGAGCGGAGGGGGGAGAAAGGGGGTTGATCACCTCTTCGGTTGGGACGAGTCAGTCCCGTGCCCCTCACTTGGTCTCGGCGTCCGAATTGCCAGCATGTTTCCGCAGGAGGGCGACGATCTTGGGACGTGCTTCCTTGATCTGCGCGACATCCACTTCGACCTTCAGGAAACCTGAGATTAACCTGATGATGCCCTCAAGTTCGGCGCTCCATTCCGTGGCCACGGAATTCAGGGCCGTGTCGCCCTCTCCGTTCTTCGCGTTTACCTCGGCCTTCTTCTCGATCAACAGTTCGACAATGTCGAGGTGCCCGAGAAAGGCCGCCGAGTGCAGGGCGGTGCCTCCATCCCTGTTCTTTGCGTTCACGTTCGCGCCTTTCGAGATGAGTAACCTGGCAGCCTCCACACGACCGGCTAACGCTGCCCAGGAGAGGGGGGTGATTCCATTTTTGTCCTGTTTGTCGACGGCGCTCGCGTCTTCGGCCAGTTCTAGCTTGATGGCATCCAAGTCTCCCAGCTTGACGGATTCCCAGAGGCTTTTACCGGCCAGCTTGGGCAATTCCGTGCCGGACTTGGCGCCATGCTTGCGCAGGAGCGCGACTGCCTCGGGTCGGCCCGCCTTCACTTCTTCCAGATCAAACTTTACCTGCATGATGGTGCCAATGAACTGGATGATCCCCTGGAGCTCTTCGCTCCATTCCGCCTCGGCGTTGTCGAGGGGTGTCTCGCCGTCATCGTTGCGAGCATTCACGTCGACCTTGTTCTCAATGAGCGCCTTGATGACTTCGAGCTGCCCCAGGAACGCCGCGCTGTGGAGAGCGGTCTGATTCTCATTGTTCCCGGCATTGACATCCGCACCCTGGCTGAGGAGGAACCTCACCGCCTCGGTCTTTCCGGTCAGGGCCGCGAGGGCCAGAGGCAGTGAACCCAGGGGATCCCGCGCGTTGACGTCCACGCCCTTGGCGAGTTGGGCCTTGATACCGTCGATGTTTCCGGTCTTGGCCGAGTTCCAAATCGAGTCCGAGTTCCACCCTTCGGCAAAGGAGGAGGGGATGACGGGAGGGGGCTCGGGAACCTTGGTCCAGATTGGCATGCCGTCAGAGATCTCTGCGACGAGATCCGCACGGCGGCCACGGATGAATTCGCGGACTTCCTCGAGTTTTCTGGCATGGTTTGCCTGGATTGGAGCGAGGTGGGGCTTCAGCAGGGCCTCGATGCGATCGGTCTCGGCCAGGAGGGCCTCCTCGTTCCACTGCTCTTTCAGCAGGTCCTTGAGGGTCTTGGCATAGAGTTCGCGACCGGCCTCGGATTGATAGAGCTTGTGCGCGATCATTCCCTTGGTCTTCACCGAGATGGGCGCCTTCTCGTCGTAATCCAGCTCGCTGAACTTATCGAAGAGGGTGTCCGCACCCCACGGCACAAAGTGAAACTTGCCGCCCTCCGGGTTGAAGTAGACGAAGAAGTTGTTGTGGTTGCCCGTGTAGCCATCCCAAAAACCAAGCAATCCCTCCACTGCCCAATAGGCATAAAAGGAATCGAGGTCCACTAGTTCGCCGATGGCCTTGATCGGGTCGCGGGCCACCTCGTCTCCCGCCAGGACCTCGATGAGTTTTTCGATCATCATGCGGCCGCGCTTGTCGCTGCCAAATTTCTTCTCCAAGCTTCCCCCCCAGCCTTCCCGGAAATCGACCACCGTTCCTTCGTACAAGGTCCCCTTGTCGGTCCCCATTTCCCGTTTGATGAGCGGTTTGCGAATGGACTCAACGTGGGTATAGATCCCGAGGTTGGTGCCGTTCACGGTGACCTTGACGAAGGCGCTCCGGGGAGCAGGCGCGCCCGCGGCGTTGAACATCGCGTAGCCCATGTGCTGATTGACAAGGGTGGGGTCCTGGTTGTTGTTGTTCATCGTGAGGTTGGTCACCCCTTCGATCCCGCCGTCCTTGTCAACGTGGTTCAATTTGATCTTGAGCGAGGGGCGGGAGTCACTTTGCGAACCGATGAAGCCCTTCTTGCGAAGTCCGACCTTGGGGAACCGGTGCCCGTCGATGGTGACGCTGGCCTCCACATAGACATAGGGGTGGTCGATCGGAGCCTCCTTCCGCTTTTCGCTGAGCACTTCGAACAGATTGCGCGACTGATGTCGGATGGTGTCCCAGTCTTCTTTCGCGAGCGTGATCTGCACATCAATGACGCGGTCGGTCGGGAAGATCTCGTCCAGGGTAAGTCCCTCGCCACTCGTGGTGGCATCCACGGGCACCCATGGTTCGCCATTCGTCTTTCCCGGAGTGGGGTCCCTGAAGACGACGACCTTGTCCTTGGCGATCCTCCCGTCCTTGATTTCGAAGCCAAAGGATTCTCCTTTGGCCACGATCGGAAAGTAGGGATCGAAGGAGTGAATGATATTCTTGTCCTCGATGCGGACGAGTGCGAGATACTCGCCGTCACCGTCCAGTTTGAAATCTGTATGGAGGTTGTCTTTGGCCCCTGGCCGGTCCTTGCCGGAAGCGTGGATGGTCAGGAAGGCGCCGGCTTCCAGCGACCGCTCGGGAAGCTTCCACTTCAGCATGTCATCTGGATCGTCGGTCAGGGCAAAGGCCTGGAGGGAGACCGCCTCGGAACCGCTGTTGAAGAGCTCAATCCAGTCGGTCCGGTCGCCATCCTCGTCCTCATGATCATGTCCTCCGCGAGCCATGACTTCGGAGATGACCAGTTCAGCGCTGGCCGAGCTCACCAGAGCAGTAAGGCAGCAGGTACGGATGAGAGAGGGGAAGAGACGCATCTGAATCAGGGAGGTTCTGGATTGGGTTCGAACTGCTAGGAATTTGCTTTTATTGGCACGTTTCGAAGAGGAATCGACAGAGTATGGGGAAAGCGAACGAGGATTTGGAGGAAAAAGAAGGGGTTCGCTTTTTGGGGCCGGAGTCGATTAGACTGAAAAAGGCGAATACTGCTAGAAATTTGCTTTTGGCGGGAGGGTTCTGAAGCCGCCCTTGGACCGGACCGGAGGGGGGAGAAAGGGGGTTATCGGTGCGCCACTGGATTGTTTCGCCAGCCGGCGGCGCTGGGATTTTTCCCTACGGCGCGCCGAGGGCGTCTTGCCAGTCCGGTGTTTCCGCGGCAGCGGCAATGATTGTGAATGAAAGCGATAGGATGATCGGGAGGTCACCACTATGGCAGGGAATTGATGGTTGCGTGGATGGTCTGTTCGATGGCTGTGCCGTCGGCAGCTTTGATTTTTAGCTTGAGCGAGATTGCGGGGTTGACGCTCACCGACACGACACCCGTCTTCGGATCGGTTTTGGTGCGATGTTCGACCGCCTCTTTCGCAATTCCGGGGATCTCGATCTCGACGCTCCTCTGGCCGATCAGGGTCACCTCACCGACTGGTTTGGGCTCGGGGGCTGGGCCTGTCTTGTTATAGCTCTCTCGCGTGATGCTGAAGTTGTTTGCAACTACCGAACTGGCGTCGAGGTCACAGGGGAAGTCCAATCGGATGCCGCCCGCGGTGGCGGCGGCACCGCTGACGAGGTGCGACGGTTTGCCGGTGTGGCGAATGCGGTAGATCGCGCCGTCGAGTTTTGCGATCGAATCCCAACCACGCTGCGCGGCGATGTAGAGTTGGCCATCGACCGGATTCGTGCGCGGACGCAGTGGGGCGGATTGGAGATCCCATGGGAAACGCACCACGAATCCGTTGGGGAACTTCCCTCCGCCGAGATCTTGTGTGAGGGTGTAAAACGTGGCGCACAGACTCCATGACCCATGGATGATCGAGCCGCTGAGTGGTCCCCAGCGTTTCGGATCCGACCAGCACTGGCCGGCGGTGGAGCTGTCTACCCGCGCGGGTAGGACCGCGAGCATCGGCAGGTTGCGCCGGTTCTCAAAGCCGTAGATCGCGCCTCGCTTCGCGATGGTGAATCCGTTGTAGACCGAATTGCCACTGGGGTTGTCGGCGATGGTGATCCAATCATCCGGCCCGCCAACTCCGAGCCCGTTCGGGTTGCGCAAATCGGTGCCGATGAAGGTAGATTTTTTGCCGTAGCGATCGACGCGCACCACCGCGCCGGTGAGTGGCGATTTGTAGCCGGATTGGGAGTAGTAGAAATTGCCCTCGCGGTCGGTCTGCAGATCGTATTTGAAGGCGTGGTAGCAGGCACCGATCTCGTGCGGGTCCTCGAAGAAGCTCTCGTAGAAGTCGGCCTCGCCATCACCGTTGAGATCGTGCAAGCGCGTGATGCGGTCGCGCCCGCGGACGTAGATCTTGTCCTCGACGATCTTCAGCCCGAGCGGTTCGTAGAGCCCGGCGGCGAAGCGCGACCAGGTGAGCGCGTCGGGGTTTTCTTTCTGCCAGCTGACGATCCACACATCGCCGCTGAGCGTGGAGACGGCGATGCGACCGTCGGAGAAAAAGTCGAGCGCGCTGAGACGCATCCAGCTTCCGTAGGGGTTGGCGAGCGGGACGGTGAGGACGTCGAGCGCGTAGCCTTCGACGTTCTCGCCACGTGCGACGGCGGTTTGCACGGTCTGCGGCCAGCGGCGCTTGCCGCCCTTGGTCAACTTCTTTAGGTCTTTCTGGCGGTGATCGGGTGGCTGAAACGCCAGGTTCTCGATCGCCGAAAAGATGGTAAAATTGACGACTTGATCCGATGCGGGAAGGACACTCGCCAGCCAGCCGCCGGCCACGCGGTGCGATCTGGCGCCAGGCAAGGTCGTGGTGATGGAACCATTTTCCCCTTCTCGGCCCACGGCTAAGCAGCTCAGTTCGGATCGCCCGGGGCCGACGCTAAATTGTCGTCGGAGCAAATTACCGCCCACCCCTTGCTCTGCCAGTTCCAGGATTTCGCGATCGCCGACTTGGTAGCTCAGCACCAATTGATCTCCATGCAAATAGTGGCCACGGAATTTTCGTTCGCCGCCCGTCCAACCGACCTCGTCGATGTTCTTGTAAAGCACCTCGCCGCTCGGGCGCAGCGGCAGGCTACCTTTGAAACTCGTGTGATGCGTCTTGCTCGTATCGGCGAGCTTGCCGTCTTTGGTTTTCCAGACTCCGCTGATCGATAGCCGCGCGGTGTCATAGCAGACGGCAGTGTCGTCTGAGATGCGGATGATCATCGCCTTCTCGGTGGTGTTCTCGATGTGTTCGGCGTTGATATTTTTGATCTCGCTGTAGGCGACGGCGTGTTGCATGAACGGGCCGTAATCCATGTTCGCGCCGGCGCTGCCGTTGACCATCCCCGGGGCGACCGTGACTTTCTGGGCGCTCTTCGCCTGATCCTCGGCGTCCTTGGCGGCGCGCGTGTTCAAGTCGGTGAAGTAGTTATGGTCTGGCTTGAAATACTGTTTTGGGTTCTTCTCTTTGATGATCTCCTCGCGCAGGTGGTGGACGATCTGGTAGCGTTCTTTCCTCGATAGCACAGCGTCCCAACGGAACATCAGGCCGTTGCCGTAGCTGATGGTCTTCCACAGCGAATAAGGGTCGGTGCCGAACTTGAGTTCGTCTTTGGCGAAGCGGCGCGCGAGCGGGTTGAGCGCAAGATCGCCGTCTTTGCCGTGGCAGGAGGCGCAGTGCAGCGCGTAGAGGGCGCGGCCGGAATTGGCATCGCCGGGGCGCAGTGCCTTGATGGTCGCAGCGTGGTCGAATGGCTCGGCGGCGCTGGAGATCAGCGTGGCGGCGAACGATGCGAGTAGGATGAGGCTGGTGGGGCGCATGGTGGTCAATTAGTAGGGCTCGCGGAGAACGGGGAGTTGATCTTGGACCGCATGCGGATCACGGTTTTTTCCTCAGGTCGTAGCAGGCGATGCGACCGTCTTTGGTGCGCATGTAGATTTTGCCATCGGCGATCGGGTATTCCATCGCGACCTCATAGCCGACTGACTGCTAGAAATTTGCTTTTGGCGGGAGGGCTCTGAAGCCGCCCTTGGACCGGAGCGGAGGGGGGAGAAAGGGGGGTATCGTCTTCGGAAAGGGTGAAAGGGTGAAAGGGTGAAAGGGTGAAAGGGTGAAAGGGTGAAAGGGTGAAGGGGTGAAGGGGGGTTGAATTCTGGCCCAACCGCCCACGCTAATGTCTCCTAGCTCTGCCTAAC
>JAPKDJ010000192.1 GCA_026421245.1 Akkermansiaceae bacterium
CCGTTGCGGGCCACGGCCACCACCACACGGTCAAACAAACGGGCCGCCCTCTGGATGACATCCAGGTGGCCGTTGGTCAGGGGGTCGAAGCTGCCGGGATAAATGACCGTTCGCACGCGCGGTACCGTAGCAGAGCCGGGACAAAAAAAGAACCCGGACAATCGTCCGGGCTCTGAAAGTTGAATTTGTGAAAAACCTCCCTTTATCACCCCCCGGTGATCAGGGAATCCTCCGGCGGGGTCGGGGGCAATACGATCGGCGGAGGAGGAATTGCGCCTTCTACAACCTCTACCGGGGGCGGCACGAAAGCAATTACATCGACTTTGCCGAGATTCGCATCGGGATTCTTCGGCTTGATGACCACCTCGACCCGGAACGGGGTTGATTTATCGCCTGTTGGCACCACGTTGGTGATGATATCCACCTCGTCAGCGATCAGCTTCTCGCCATTGATTTCAAAATTATCAAGATTGCCGAATTGCTCCTCTATGGTGGCGATGTAGGCGTCAGCCTCGTCCGCTGTGAATCCATCGGTCGTGATGTTGATCGACTTGGCTGAGCCGGTATCATCTATATTGGCAATCAGACTGGGTGCCTTCATCGGGGCCACCAGATCGACATCCACGGATACCGAGTTGCCACCTGCCGTCGGGATGGCCACCGATACCGGCACCGCGTTGGCTCCGCCAACATCGGCTGCAGCGAATGGATTGCCCGCTTTGGATTTGATGACCAGCTTCTTGCCTCCGCCGGCGGCTTGCTCGACCACGATTATCGCATTATCATCGCTGATGACTCCGCCGCCCACGCTCAAGTGCAGATCGGACGGCTTCAATTCCTGGCCAACCGTCAGCCCGCTGCCAGCGGAAGCGTCAAGGACGATTTCCAACTTGTCCGGAGCGAAAGCCGAACCGGAGCGAACCACTAAGTCGCCGAAGAAAGTGGGAGTGGGCGAGATAAACTGGGTCGGGTCGATTGGGCCAGCCCTCTGATCTCTTGCCTGGTTTTCCCACACGCCCTGCCTGAGCGGAACGCTGATAGTGAAGCTGGGGAAGCCAGTTGAATTCGTTGGGGCAGCGGCTGCGGATTCAGCTCTCTCGTCGTCAGCTGCCTTCATTTCGCGACCGCCAACATATTTCCCTCCGCTAGCAATAAGAACTTCTTTGCCGTTGGTGTTGTCGGTGTATTTGACCTTGCCACTGACCACGACCAACTCGCCGTCGGCGTTGATGTCGTAGACGGTGCCTTTGACTTTGGCCTCGCCCTTAGGCGTCTTGATCACGTAGCTCGAGCCCATCGGCAGTTTGCGGACGTTGCCGATGATCCGCCCGCTGATGAGTTCCATCTCGGTCTGGGCGATCGGCTCGATCGGCGATTGCTCGATGGTGAGGCGGGTGAATTTCAACTCGGTGTTTGCTGCCAAGCGCAGCATTGAGCCGTTGATTCCAAGAAATAAATCGGCTTGCGACTTCGCGCCGGTCTTAACGACGGCGCCGCTCTTGAGCATTTCGCCAGTCTGCAGCGGCAGCCATTTGCCGC
>JAPKDJ010000114.1 GCA_026421245.1 Akkermansiaceae bacterium
TGGAGCCACCTGACGGACTCGAACCGTCGACCTACTGATTACAAATCAGTAGCTCTACCAACTGAGCTAAGGTGGCTTAGCCTTTAGAAAAAGGCACTTTTTCTGCTGACGGGCGGATACTACTGATCAAGTTGCCTCTGGCAAGTCCTGATCTCTCGTTTTTAATTCGTGAAGAATGATCGCTGTCGCGATGGATATCAGAACTACCGAGATTCCGCCGACAGTTCCCGGTCCGAGCGCTGCCGCCAACGGAAAAGCGATAAAAGGAGCCAAGACACCACGGCACCCCGTTAAGAATGTATGAACACTCATATATTCAGCGACATGCTCTGCATCGGCAAATTTTGTCACCCAAAGACTCCAGGCCACATTCCCCCCTGCTTTCGCCACCCCATGCAGACCGATTCCAACGTAGAGAGCCCACAAACCATCACCCATGTAATAGAAAACGATTCCCGTGGCGAAAAGGGCGTTAAGAATACAACGGAGAACATAAAAATCCATCCGGTCAAAAAGACGTCCCCAAACCAGAACAAAAAAGAAAAAACACGTTTCGGGAATTACTGTCGTAATGATGCTCACGTGCCCTTCACTAAGATCAAAGCCATACTGCTTGTTGGTGACGTATTCCACGAAGAGTGAAAATGAGAGCAGATTGCCCATTCCCAAAATCATCCATGAGATTAGCAACTTACGGAAACGATGGTCATCTCCGGCATGGCGGAACGCATCAAAAAGCTTCACTCTTTTTGATTTGCTCAAGGTGACCCGCTCGATCGAAAGAACACATGCGGCCATCATGAACGAAGCTCCGGCGTAGATTCTTAGGAGGAGCGGGTAGTAATCCAACGATTTTGTTAGAAGCCATCCGAAAAGAAATGCCGCTCCAATTGCATAGGCTTTCCGCATAAAAGCCGTTATCGAGTAGAGTCGTCCTCGGACTTCGTCCGGATAGTGTTTTTGGTAAATTTGGGAAAAGAGCGGAAGATTAAGAGTCAAGGTGATCAACGCAATGACCATACCGAACATGTAAATCTCAAATCGATTTCCGGCAAAGGAACTGATCGAAAAACCAACTCCCGAAAGTGCAAAAATAAAAGCCAACATCGAATTGGCAGAAAGCCCACTCCGTCGAACGGCCTGAACCACAAAAAGACTGAGTAATAATCCAAGACTTGGCAGAGCCACCAAGGTTGCTTTGGCAAGTCCGCTGGCCTCGAACACCCGGTTCGCGATAAGAATAGAGAACGTTGTGCTCAGTGTCTCAACCACTCCTGCCGGGAAGGCCCGAAGGTTTTCCAAATGGAATGTCTTTCGGCAAAAGTCATTCTCAAGCACTTCGGCCTCCTTTTAGCAATGGCAGTGCGGCGAGCCACCAGTAGAAAACGGTGCTGATAAGGACTCCTGCCAGTCCGATATGGAAGACTTGCACTACGGCATGAATCCCAGAGGTGCTAAGAATAAGCCCCATGATCATAAGGGCCCCAACGACAAACAGAGTGAGCCGGGGAACAACACCCTGCCATTTCGCCTTATGACCCAGCCAAAGAGCAGCGATGAGAATCGACCACGAAAAACTGCGATGGATTAGATAGACCCATGAGCCGGAAATCTCGTCGATCCAACCCGCCCGGGATTCAACACCGTTTTGCATCATGAGACGGTCAGTCACTTCACGAATCTGTGAGCCCATCGCCCACTCAATCATCACGCACGCGAGAAGAATCATCACCTGCCTCCGGGGTGGACCATGAATTTTTGGATGGGGCTCCCCTGCCCTTCCGCCAGCCCACAAGATATGGGTGAGAATAAACAATTGAAGGAAAGCGAGTGCCATGTGAATGGTGACAACTCCGGCATGTAAACCACTTGCCACGACGACGATGCCGGTAAGCGCACTGAGGATCACGAGAGAAAATGAAGCGATACCATAGCGTGGCAAGATTCGTGACCGGAGGCACGCGATCATCAAAAGAAAATTCGAAAGGAGGACAGGTAATGCCAGAAGCCGGTTCGTGAACTCGATCCAAGTCTGCACGGGATCATATTCGGCTTTGAGTGTCTCGATTGTAATGGAATCGGGATCTCTTCCGAATCGTTCCGCGTTTCGCTTGTAGCGGGGCAGCCGTTCCTCGAGCTTGTCGAAATCAACCTCGTCCGCGTTGGATGGCGGAATCAATTCCCCCCAGCAGGTGGGCCAGTCGGGACATCCCAATCCGGAACCCGTCACCCGGACAACCGCACCAGCGAAAATCAAGACAATCAGAAGAATAATTGAGATCAGGGCAAGTCGTTGAACACCGGTTTTCCGCACACCTTGATCCTAACGAATCACTTAAAGATGACAACCATGGTCACTCTTCTTCAGCACTTTCATCCCTGCTGGCGAATCCTTCGCTCGCACGGCGCCATCCTAGCCTCGATTTTCCGGCGTCACTCCAGTCAGATTCATTTCATCTGGAAGAAGCCCATCATCTGCAAGCTCGGGGTCGTCTTCATCAGGAGTGAGCATCGGGCGCCTCTTCTCTTTGGTAATGGCGACGGACATCCAACGGAGTTCATCGGAGTTATCAAGCATGACCTTCAGCACCATGGTCAGGGGAACGGCAAGAAACATGCCCACTGGACCCCACACAAACCCCCAGAAGAGAACCGAAACAATCACGACCAATGTCGAGAGACCAAAGCGCCGCCCCATGAGCATCGGCTCAAGAAAGTTTCCGAGGAACACATTGATGGAAGCGTACCCTACGCCTACCGCCAAAGCGCTGGGGCCACCGTCGACCAAAAATGCCAGAATAAAGGGGGGGATCCCAGCAATGATGGAACCGAGCACTGGGATGAAATTCAGCAAAAACGCTACAATCCCCCAGAGAATATAGAAATCAAGACCAGCGGCCCAACACAAGAAGCCTGCGAGAATCCCCGTTGCGAGGCTTACAACAGTTTTCATGGCCAGATAGCGCTGAATATCGGCAGTAGCCGACATGATGCGGTCGAGATTTGGTCCCCTTGCTTCGAGGATCGCGTTGACCCGCCCTCCGAACATTCGGGCTTCGCTCAGCATGAAAACAGTCAGGATGAGAATCAAGAGGGTCGCCCCGAGAAAGCCCGCCACCCGAAACGCGACATCCTTTCCGAGGTCAAATGGATTGAAACTTTCACCAATCTGCTGGGGAATTTGGATCGTTGCATACTGACGGACCTTTTCCTCGGCGTCGGGAATCTGCCACTTCTCGAGAATCGCCACCGCAGATTCGGAGACCTCCTCGATCTTCTCATTCATGGCCGGATAGTATTTATCCTGCCATTTGGCTTCGAGGTCTCCCATCAAGGTGATTACGATAATCACGATTCCCGTCAGGAAGGCGAAGTCCACGACAACAGTGAGCAAGACGGCTAAGGGACGTGGGACCCGATGATTCTGTAACCACGAGGTAATGGGAAAGGAAACCGTTGCGATAAATGCGGCCAAAAGGACTGGCACAAAGAAGTCCTGCGCAAGTTTGAGACCGGTTACCAGAACAACTACGGCAGCAGCAGTCACAAGAATGCGTGTCGCTTGCAGCTTGGTTGCGTCGTGGGACATCAAATGTGAGGAGAGGCAGATCATCACGACCTGCCTTGATAAACAGTATAGAGTATCTACGGTTTTCTCAAAAGAAATTCACGGAATTCGTCTCTCTTTCCCTGATGATCAATCAATTCGAGAGGAGATTCGTTCTTAATCAATTCCTTCTGGACATTTAGTCCGTAAGAAAACCTGTCAATGGACTGGTGGCGGAAGCTCCGTCGATCACATCAGGTAGACCCATTTCAAAGGCATCACGGCCAGCTTCGACCGCTTTTTTGAAGGCCTCTCCCATGCGACAAGGATCGGAAGCAATCGCAATAGCCGTATTGACAAGAACGGCATCCGCGCCCAACTCCATGGCTTCGGAGGCATGACTTGGCGCGCCAATTCCAGCATCCACAACCACCGGAACCTCCGCCTGATCGATGATGATCCGGATCTGGTCACGTGTGGAGATCCCCTTGTTGCTTCCGATAGGAGCGCCCAACGGCATCACGGTGGCGACCCCAACTTCTTGAAGTCGTTTGGCCAAGACGGGGTCGGCATTGATGTAAGGCAGAACGGTAAACCCCTCCTTTACCAATTGTTCGGCGGCTTTGAGTGTCTCGATTGGGTCTGGAAGCAAGTAAGTTGGATCGGGATGAATTTCCAATTTCACCCACTTGGGAAGACCCGCTGCTTCGGCAAGTCTCGCAAGCCTGACCGCTTCCTCGGCATTCATCGCTCCACTGGTATTGGGCAGGAGAAGATACTTCTCAGAATCGACGAACTCCAGAATGTTGGCAAAGGGGTCGGCCTCACCACTCAGATCGGCCCGCCGCAGCGCAACGGTGACAATCTCGGTTCCTGAAGCGGCCAAGGCATCACTCATGAGCTCGTTGGATGGGAATTTCCCAGTCCCGAGCATGAGGCGCGAATGAAATTTGCGCCCCGCAATTACCAAAGGTGATGCCATTGCCAGCTAGAGTGTTAGGAAGGAATGAGGTCGGCAACAGCCTCGCGCTCGCTTGCGAGTTCGGCAACCGAGGCGTCGACCTTGGCACGGGAGAACTCATCAAGCACGACACCCTGGACAACTTCCCAAGTTTTCCCATCGCTACGGATGGGCATGGAAGCAATGAGACCTTCGGGAATACCGTAAGAACCATCGGAACAAACTGCAACGCTGGTCCAATCACCTTCCGGAGTGGGAGTGGTGAGCGAACGAACGGTATCGACGACGCCATTGGCAGCTGAAGCGGCGGAGCTGGCTCCGCGAGCCTTGATGATCGCCGCACCACGCTGTTGCACAGTGCTGATGAATTCGCCTTCGAGCCACTCACGGTCTAAGATCACATCAGTGACAACCTGGCCCTTGATGCGGGTATTGGTAAAATCGGGATACTGGGTGGCTGAATGGTTGCCCCAGATACAAAGGTTTGTGACGTCGCTGCTGTGAACACCAGCTTTGGCGGCCAGTTGGCTCTTGGCGCGATTTTCATCGAGACGAGTCATGGCAAAGAACTGATCTTTAGGGAGACCGGCGGCATTGTTCATGGCGATGAGACAATTGGTGTTGCAAGGATTTCCGACAACGAGTGTGCGGACGCCAGAAGCGGCATTGGCCGCGATGGCCTGGCCCTGACCGGTGAAGATTTTCCCGTTGATTCCTAACAGATCATTGCGTTCCATACCCGCTTTGCGAGGGACAGAGCCGACAAGGAGAGCCCAATTGGAGTCACGGAATCCTTCATTCAGATCACAAGTCGGGACGATCTCGTTGAGAAGAGGAAAGGCGCAATCATCAAGCTCCATCACAGTACCTTCGAGGGCACCCATAGCCGGCTCGATTTCGATTAAGCGAAGATTCACCGGCTGATCCAGCCCAAACATGGATCCTGAAGCAATGCGAGTGAGGAGAGCGTAACCGATTTGACCGGCGGCGCCCGTGACCGAAACAGTGATAGGAGCTTTCATAGACACGGTGCTATTACTCCCACCTCGGCGGCAGGTCAACGGTATGTCAGATGTAAAATTCTACAGAGGCCAAATGACCGGAATCAATAGGCTGGCCACGATCCACAAAATGACGGCCAAAGGGAAACCGGCTCTGAAGAAATCGCCAAATTTGTATCCCCCCGCACCATAGACAAAAGTGTTCGTTTGATAACCGATCGGGGTCGCAAAGCTGGCCGATGAACCAAACATCACTGCCGCGATGAAGGGTTTGGCATCGACCCCTAGCTGGATGCTCACGATGATTCCAAGGGGCGTTAGGAGGGCCGCCACGGCATTGTTGCTCACCATTTCCGTGAGAACCGCCGCGAGAAGATAGAAAAGCGCGATGAGAATTCGCGGATCCCATCCGCCGGTGGCGGCGACCACCTTAAGAGCAAGAATATCAGCCACTCCAGAATACTGAAGAGCTTGCCCCAGACCAAGCATTCCGATGATTAGGAAAACCACCTTCCATTCGATCGATTGGTAGGCTTCGCTCGGATCAATACATCGCGTCACCAGAACGAAAACCGCAGCACTCAGAGCAACCAGCACAATAGGAATGGGTGGAATGACATTAATTCCGGAAAGAAGCCCCACAACCATGAAAGCCAGAATTGCCGAGATTGCAAAGGGAGCCTTCTTCGAGCGGATCGCGATTTCCTTCGGCTCACTCAGGTTGACGAAATCCTTCAATTCAAAAAGCTGCTGCATTCGCCGCGCCGGTCCCTGGACAAGAAGAGTGTCACCAAAGGCCAGCTTCACATCTTCAAAACGCTCGCGAAGATTACGACCACGTCGGTGGACCGCCACAATGATCACTCCGAACCGCTGACGGAAGTTCAGCTCCTTTAAACTCTTCCCAGCGAGTGTCGAATCAGGGCCAATGATCCCCTCCATCATCACGGCCGACTCAGTTCGCACATCTTCCAGCCCCAGTTGGTCGGGAGTTCCCTGGGTGATGCCGTCTTGATCCGAGAGTCCCATGAGATCCCCCAGCCTTCCTTTGATAATGATTTCATCCCCCTCTTCAAAGACAATCTTGTCCAACCCTTGCTTCACCCGGTTTCCATCACGGACCACATCAATCACCCGCGCTTTTTTCATCTTCTTTAATGACGACTCGATGAACTTTTGCCTAATCAAGGGAGATTCCTTGGAGACAAAGGCCCGCGTAATGAACTCACGTGAGTCCTTGCTGTCGATCAAAGCCGCCAAGGTGACGCGATCGGGAAGAAGCCTTTTCCCGATCGTCAGGAGATACACAAAAGTCACAGCGACAAAGACGAGTCCCAGCGGAGTGACATCAAAAAATCCAAAGGCATATTTGGGATCATACGATGCCGCGATTCCAGAAGCGACGAGGTTGGTCGACGTTCCAATGATTGTCACCGTACCACCTGCAATTGCGGCGTAGGAAAGTGGAATGAGATACTTGGAGGCCGTCCAATCTTTGCGGCGGCAGATCCCCAGAACGATAGGTAGAAAGACCACGACCACTGGAGTGTTATTCATGAACCCGGACAAACCGGCCACAATAAGAATCATCATCACCAACATCCTGGTGGGGCTCTTCCCGGCGGTGCGCTCAAACCAATTGCCAAGAATTTCGATCACGCCGGTTCGTTCGAGAGCGGCGCTGAGCACAAACATGCAGGCAACGGTAATCGGTGCCGGATGAGAAAAAACGCGGAGGGCATCCGAGTTGAATTCCCGAAGGGCGTTCGACAACGCTTCTCCCTCCAACCCTGCAGGCGGTGTAGAGACTGCAATTGGTAGGACCCCGATAATGACACATATGACTAAAGAGCCCAAAGCAACGACCTCCGGCGAGAGCCACTCCTTCACAAAGCTCGTGAAAACGAGAAGGACCAACACGCCGAGTGCAATCTGTTGCCAAGTTTCAACCATATAAAACTGACGGGATTATGACTCGCCACCGCGCATCGGGAAACCTTAAATCCATTCCGTGATCAACCCCCACCTCCCCGCCGCCTCCACTGGCCTTGGTCCAGATCACACTCGTCGGCATCGCGCAGAATGTGGGGAACGATTCCACAAGGCCTGCCTTGAACTCTCCCAATCCTTCTGGCAGCAAGGAAAACCGGCCCAGGCGATCCTCCAACTCAATAAAGCTTCCATGGTTCCGGATCTCCCCGCGCCTTTCGCGGCCTTGGTCTGGTATCTCTGCCATCCGCCCGAAGATCTCTTCATCGGAAACCCTGTCCGACATTTCCAACATCTCGCCTCCAGGATATCGGGAAATCATGCTGAACTACGAAGCTGGCGGGCTTGGGCTTGCTTTCACCTCTCCGAAGAAATTCTTCCCGCCCGGGACTTCCCGCGCGACGCTCAGCAAATCAAAAATGAGCAACTGAGAATCCCCTCTCTTGAGGTGATTGAAAAAAATCTTCCAACTTGCGACTCATCCAGCTTGCCCGCTGCAAAAGCTCTCGTTAGAAACCACCCCGTCACGCGCCCATAGCTCAACTGGATAGAGCATCGCACTTCTAAT
>JAPKDJ010000045.1 GCA_026421245.1 Akkermansiaceae bacterium
TAGGCTCTTCCTTAGGCTCTTCCTTAGGCTCTTCCTTAGGCTCTTCCTTAGGCTCTTCCTTAGGCTCAGATTTCGTCTCAGGTTCAGAAGCTTTTTCTTCTGGAGTTGATTTTTTCTTCTTCTGAGGCGTTTTCTTCTTCTGAGGCGGACTGGAGTCGCTCTTCTTGGCAATATGCACCGTGGTGTCGGCCAAAAGAATGATGTGTCCCTGACCCAACAACCACTGGAAATCCTGAAGCCATTCGTGCTTCTGCTCGGCAGTGACCTCAGTTGGCATGACGGCTTCCCAAAATTCCTTGAGAGCGACACCCGAGTTCTTCGTCAAATGATCAATAATCGCGCGAGGACGTTCGGCGAGCGTGGTATTTTCAGGAACGGAATGAGGACGGCAAGGCCCGACTTTGAGTTTCTTTTTCCACTTGAAGACAGCAACGTGTCGACCGGAAAGCTGGCGACAAACGACCGGCATAAGATTGGCAGGATAACGTTTTTCTTCAGCCACTCCTCGCTTGAGCAAGGTCAGGAGTCCGGGAGAAAGGAGGTTTCCACGGATATCACCAATGACCCAGGCACGATTCATTTCCTCAAAAGCCTTGTCGAAGTGATTCTCAGCAAAGTCACGCTCAACCGCACGGGCATCATCAAAAAGCTTAGCTTCAATTTGTTCGGCAGCTTCGACTTCCGGCTCGGCAGCGGCCTCTGGTTCTGCCTCCGCTTCTACTTCTACCCCGGAAGATTCCTCTGCGCCTTCTTTGGCACCTGCCTCTTCCGCCACTGGAGTTTCCTCTTCGGCGGGAGCCTCTTCAATCGCGGGAGCGTCATTGGCTCCCGGGACCTCGGCAGCTTCCTGCTCTTTGGCTTCTTCCGCTGGCTTCCCGCCGGCTGGTTCTTCTTTTGCTTCCGGTTCCTCGCTCTTTGGCTCGGCAACCTTCCACTTGGTGACAGTCTTCATGCTATCAAGCCACGCCTCAACGGCTTCCTCGCCATGCTCCATGCGGACCTTAGCTTTGTAGGCATCAAGTGACATGTTGGAGAATCGCTCACGATGAAGAGCTGACAGCTTTTCCTGATAGCCGTGATAGTTTGGAGGTCCAAGAAGCTCGTTACTGATTCCACATCGAGCCACTGAAGAGAAGCTTCCCTTGGGAGCCTCTCCCTCGACTTTCACTTCTTCATAATAGTTGCCAATCCAATCACCGCGCCAGAGATGGCGAAGGGCCTCGTCCCGCGTGAGCCAAATCGATTGATCCTCGCGGCAACGGAAAAACATTTTGTCCGGAGAATCAAAAGTGACCCGGAAACGATCGCGGCTTTGTAAAAGAACCTTGGCCAAATCAAAAACCGAGAAAGTTTGTCCTGAATCGATGACCCGCTTCGCAAGCAAGTCGAGGCTCTCCTCCGCAGGCATCAGTCGCATGTTGACTCCTGCGGGTGGTTCAACTTCCTGACGCGGCGGACGAAGATCATCATGACGACGCCCCCCTCCTTGATTGCCACGGAATCCCCCGCCACCACCACCGCGATCGTCACGACGCGGACCACCACCACCACCGCCACCACCACGGCGCGGACCACCACCACCACCGCCACCGCCACCGCCACGACGATCATCACGACGGCCACCGCCACCGCGTTTATCATCACGGTCTTTGTATTTCTTCAGGCTTTTGGATTCCGAAGGATCACGAGCCCACGCAGGGCCGAAATTCAATCCGGACAAATCAAGAGCTCCTTCGTTATCGGGAGTTTGTGGAGTATCGTCACTCATAAAGTCAGGGGCAAATTGAATCACACGGACAACGTGTTAGGAAGCATCCATCGTTGGTTTTTTAACAAAAGAAAAGCACCTTCTTCCCGTGCGGGAAGTCGTCCAACTCCACGGGCTCTTTTTCCAACACTCTCTCATCGTCTTGGATAATGGGGTTGCCCTAATCGAGGAAGGGTTTCTCGACGGCATCTTTCGGATCAAAATAGCCCTCATCCGACACGGAAAAACCCAGACCGATGTCCGATCCATCATTCTCACCCACGGACACCTTGATCACACGCTCAACGTAACCCATCTCCAAAAACTCACCGGATACCGGGTGTTTGCGCCACGACTCGACCTCGATCACGCGGAAGGCCGACATCCCTATCGAGGATGGAGTCGAGTCTCTGACTAGCGGAAGAAAACAGGACGTCTCCTTTCCCACTACCGTCATCCGGAAATTGCTCAATGGTTTCTACCGGGGGAAACGATTCACAAACTCGAAGTCATTGGCCTCCCCGATCACACTGCGGGGCATTGCCGCTTTCTCATTCTCGAACAAAAGCTCATCCTCGCCAGAGATTTATTCACCAATCACTCGGCAGACCTTCAATGCCACCATCGATCTTAAATGATGATCACGATGAAGCCAGAAAGAGCATTCGTAAAGCTGCCCGGTTGGATCTCGACGGAGTGATGTTGAATCACACGTGGAAAATAACACCTAAGGAATCACGACCCGCCCTGATCCACCTGTCGAATGGCCTTTAAAAATGGCTCCAGGTATTTCTCGGCTTTTACTTCGCCTATCCCCTTTACGAGCAATCCTGCATCCATAGTCGTCGGTCGAAGTCGCGCCAGATGTTCCAGGGTTTCGTTGGGAAAAATGACGTAGGCGGGAACTTGCGCAGCCTTGGCGAGACGGGTTCGGACATCCTTCAAGCGATCAAAAAGGCGAGCGTCAAACCCGAGATCCTTGAGCCCCACCCCATCGGCGGAGGTTTTCGACATCCCCTCTTTGGAGGGCCACTCAAGGGAATAACTGGTTTTCCCTCTCATCACGTGATCACCACGAGGAGTCAAAGTGACCAGTGGATACTCTCCCATCTGGGTCACGATGAGCCCCCCATCATTGAGACTCCGGGCCAAGGCATTCAAGTAAGCCGTGCCCCGCTCTTTGAGAAGACCGTAGGTTTTCAGTTCGTGCAATCGCACGCGGAGAATCTCTTGCGACTTGCTGCCGACGAGCATTTGAATAATACGACCTCTTCCAAAAATCCCCTCCCACCCCGTGGCAGTGTGGCGGGACATGCGCGCTACTCCGCTCAGGAACTTCCGCACAATAAGATCCTCTTCGTCGGTTGGGGCACGACGCTCGCTGCTTTCCTCTCCCCGGCAAACATCACAGCTTCCACAGATGGGGGCATTTTCTTCCCCGAAGTATTCCAAAATCCACTGCTGTCGGCAGGTATTGGCATAGCAAAGCTGAACCATCTTCTCGAGCTTTTCGCGATCGCGCCGCTCTTTCTCCTCGAGAGCGGCTTCATCCAAGGTGAGATCGCGTGTCAGGACATCGGGACGAAGCAGCCGGGTCCCTTTTGCGCGGGAGCCGGGAACATCAAACCTCTCGACCCAGCGCCCGCGGAGCAGGGTGCCCAGTGCGGCCCCGATAGCCATTCCGTTTTTGGCTCCGATGGTTTGCTTGATATCGTCCAATGTACGATGGCTCTCGTAGTTCTCATCGGAATCGTTCAAGAAAAACTGATAAACATCTCGGATCATTCCGGCACCGGGATTGACTCCATCAATGAAAAACTCCTGCGTCCGCGTATCAGCGTAGTTGAAAAAAAGCTCGCAGAAGGAAGCCTCGCCATCCCGCCCCGCGCGCCCCGCTTCCTGATAGTAGGCCTCGACACTACCGGGGATCTCAAAATGGACCACAAAGCGGACGTCGGAACGATCGATGCCCATGCCAAAAGCATTTGTCGCCACCGCAATGTCTGCCTCGCGGGAGATGAAAGCATTCTGGGTCCGTTCCCGCTCCTGATCGGTCATCCCTCCGTGATAGGCAATGCCCTTCAGCCCCCAAGAGTGGATAGTCTCAGCCACTTCCTCGACCTTTTTTCGAGTCGCGCAGTATACGATGCCCGTCTTGTGGGCTTGAAGAACCTTTTTAAGCCGGGCGTATTTCTGCGCTACCTTTTCCACCTGCGTGATGGTGAAGCTCAGATTGGGGCGCTCGAATCCACTGATGTTTTCAAACGGCTCCCGCAGTTTGAGAACATTCCGAATGTCCTTTCTCACAATAGGAGTCGCGGTAGCCGTCAAAGCAACGCACTGGGGACGTCCGAGATCGTCCAGCGCCTTGCCGAGCCTCATGTAGTCGGGCCGGAAGTCATGCCCCCATTGGCTGAGACAGTGGGCTTCATCAATCGCGACCATCTCGATCTTCACATCGCGCAGGGCTTCCATAAACGAGCCGGCTCGAAACCGTTCGGGTGCGATGTAAACCAACTGGAAGGCTCCGTTTCTCATCCCCTCCAACCGTTCCTTTTGCTCCGGCCAAGTGAGGGTGGAATTGATCAAAGTGACCGCAGCTCCTCGTTTCTCCAGGGCATCAACCTGGTCCTTCATCAGGGCGATGAGCGGGCTCACCACCAAGGTCACCCCTTCCCGACACAGGGCAGGAAGCTGGTAACACAGGGACTTCCCGCCACCTGTCGGCATCACAACCGAACCATCACGCCCGGAAAGAATCTCGCCAATCACGCTCTCCTGCCCATCGAGAAAATCTTCAAAACCAAAGACTTCCCTGAGTTTTTCGCGGGCAAGATCAATTGGAGCCATCACCAGCATTCAATTGAACACCTGAGATAAGTGCAAGAAAATCAATCGAATTTGCACGGAATAGCACTCACGCTACGTTCTCTAACCGATACAATTATGAAGAAAGCATCCCTCATACTAACCGCCGCCCTGCTATCCACGACCTTTTCCCACGCTGCAGGCGAGGGCTGGATGCATGATTTTGAAGCTGCCAAGAAAAAGGCTGCAGCGGAGAAGAAAGACCTAATCATCGACTTCACCGGATCCGACTGGTGCGGCTGGTGCATCAAACTGAACAAAGAAGTGTTCCAGCACGACCCATTCAAAAAAGGAGTGGCCGACAAATACGTTCTCGTGGAACTCGACTATCCCAAGGACAAATCCAAACTCTCCAAGGAGACCATCGCCCAAAACGAGGAACTTCAAACGAAATACCAAGTTCAGGGTTTTCCCACCATCCTTCTGGCTGATGCCGAGGGCCGTCCCTACGCCAAGACTGGTTACCAGCGTGGTGGCCCGGAAGCCTATGTCGAGCATCTGGCCACACTTCAAGAGAGCAAAACCTCCCGTGATGCCGAATTTGCCAAAGCCAAGGACGCCAAAGGAATCGAGAAAGCAAGGGCACTTTTCGCCGGCCTCAAGGAAGTCCCTGAAGACTACCACAACCACTACGATTCAGTCATCGAAGAGATCAAAGCCCATGACTCAAAAGACGAAACCGGACTTTTGGCTGCCCAAAATGCCCTGAAAGCAATGATGGGCCTTGAGAAGAAACTTCAGATTGCGATGCAGTCCAAGGACTCCGCCAAGGCCCTCGCCCTCGTCGACGAGTTCGTGGCCGAGCACAAGCCCATCGGCGAGAAAAAGCAGGAAGTCCTGATGATCAAGCTCAACATCCTCTTTGGAGAGAAAAACTACGATGCCCTTGAAAAGGCCGTCGATGAGGTCATCGCTGTCGATCCCGAAACGACGATTGGCAAGCAAATGACCAACTTCAAAGAGACGCGCCTCAAGCAACTCAAAGAAGCCGTCAAGAGTGAGTAAGGGAAGAGCCAGCGCGTCATTCCCCAACCCATAAACTTTATTCAAAAGCGTGTGTGGCTCAAAGCCGCACGCGCTTTTTCTCTTTTCTCGAAGAAAGAGGCTTTACTCGGGAGGTGCGTAAACGAAGCGGAAAAACTTCGCAACAGAGGCAGCGGCCATCTCGTGGCTGAGTTCGCCTGAGTTGCTTGCAATGACTCCGATTCCTTCGTCCCAGTTCTCCAAATCCGACGAGGTCCTCAAGAGATACCTCACACGCGGAACTCCTCCGGCCCCGAGAATGATTTTACGACCTTCTCCCTCGAGTTCAGTTGCAAACGTGACCACTGTCGGAAGAACGACGAAGGAGAGATCATTACTCGAATCAAAGGGCGAGGCCCACTTTTCATCTTTGTAGACGGAGCTCCCGGTTAAGGTGCCAAGGAAAGAAACCAGCGACTCCTTTTCAATCTCGGAGAGGTTCAGACGCTGTGCTTGCTGAGGCGGTCCACCGGGACGGGGCGGCGGTCCAACGAGGCGGCGATCGAGCCCGGGAGCCACGGCCGGAATGGCATTGTAGTGATTGATCACATCCAGCAGGGTCGCCTTCGAGCCATCATGCATGAAGGGGCCATGCGGGGTCCCATCGGCATCGACTACATCGCGGAGGTTAGGTGATCGCGTATTGGTGAGATCCTGACCGCCCCCAAGCGAACCTGTCACTCCATTGTGGCCTGTGTTTGGGTCGATATCAAAAGTCGGAGCCCGGTGACACGCGGCGCAACCGGCACCGCCACTCGCCCCCCCCGGAGGTGACATGAAGAGCCGCTTCCCTTGATTCTCCCGCTCGGTGAAATTGGCAAAGTCAGCATTGGGATTTGGAGCCGCCACAAATCCTCGGTCATACTTGCTGTCGAACGACTGAATGCTCCGCACAAACTGAGCCAACGCCTGCTGCATTCGTGCTTCGGTGATTTCCGGTGAACCATAAACAGCGGTAAAGAGAACCTGATACAGCTCCAATTCGGAAATACGTACCCCCAATGCGCTGAGATCGGGATCACCATCGGCCCCACTGAAGCCCATTTCGATGTGATCCTGAATTGGCTGGGTGGTCTGAAACTCCAATGTCGGAGCACGTTCATCCCAGAAGAATTTTCTTTCAGCCGAGAAACGCGCATTGATCAAACGCATGGAATGCCGCCCGGTCGTTCCTGCCACGCCCTGACTTGCAACCGCCGGATCTCCAAAGGCATTCTCCTGTTGATGACACGAGGCACACGATACCGTGGAATTATTCGAGAGCCGCTTATCGTAAAAAAGCACCCTTCCCAGAGTGGCTCCAATATCGGAGATCCGATTGGTCGCCGGAATATTGTCAGGAGAGAGATAGGCCGGAACCTCTTGGTTGGCGTATGAATGCAACTTGGTCAAATCAAGAACCGCATCCTGAGCTTTCGAGACGACAGGGAGGAACAAAAGAAAAGGCAGGATCGTCTTCATGACCGCACCATAGCGGAACCAAACTGAACCTAAGCTGAATGGGATTCCTGATTCTTTGGGGCGATCTTTAAGAGGATCGCATAGAGTGTGTAGGCGATCAGCTGGAGCGTGATGAGGTAGCGCGGCCAGGGCCCCATGTAATCGAAGAGGGTATCAGCATCAGGCTTCCCATTGAGAAATCCATAGTTCTCGTCGATGAGCCAGTTGATGGACATCACAATCGTAATGTATCCCAGACTCCAGAATACGGCCCGGAGAAGTGCTCCCTTCTCCGGAAAAATTCTCAATCCCCAGACCAAAAAAACCGCCGCCACGGGTGCTCCGCCGTGTTGCAGGAAAAAGATGTAGAACTCGATCTCCTTATGATCGAACCAGAGGGTCGGCATCAACAAGCCCTGCATCGTCCCTGCCACCCCCCAGAGGTAGCCGATCTCCACCAACCTTTGATTTTTAGTGAACAGCGCAAACGCCAGAAAGATCGAAACAACGTCACAAAGATAGAACGGCAGCGAATTATCCATCACCACCTCCCAGCCGTGCTCTCCTAATCCGTATCGCTTCAGGATAAGGACCGGATCCAGAGCCACCGCGAGCAGCAGGAGACTTCCCATGGTATAGCGAAGACGCTTTAACTTCGTCTCGCTTGGCCCGCTTCGGGCATACGCGATCAAAACAACCGCCGTGAACAGAGTCACCAGCATGGCGAGATTGTGGGGCGTCGCAAAAGCCTGAAAGGGACGGTCCATCAGTACGTTCATCTCTGAAAACACTATGCTAACAAGACGAAAAATGAACCCTCGATTTTCAACATGTCCTCTCCTCTCGCATTCTTCCTTCTCCTGATATTGAGCGGAGCGTAAGGATCACCCGACTAAAAATGAAGCTCGGAACGACCACCGCTTTCAAAAATATCGCGTGACCATTCCCGGCATCGATCTGGCCATCGATTTCGATGAAATCGATTGTCGGAAACGGTGGGACCTCCACCCATCTCACCAATGATAAGAAATACGGAGTCGTGACCCCCCTGGGGGACTCTAAAACTGAATCACCGGAACCTGAATTCACCGATCCGAACTCAGTCACATTCCTCAATTAGCCAGTCATAGTCTCCAAATTCCCCCTTCACATGACACCCGCCGGCGCCGCAATCCACCGCGAAACGCCGGATGCCTGTATGGAGCCCTCATTACGAGTTGCCCTGAAAAAGAGCTTCTCAGGGAATCCTTCTCCGATTGGATCATCAAGGTAAATGCTCTGATCTTCGTCTTCTTCAGCGGCAAAGGCCTCGTCCTCCACCGCCCAATCTCCATTCAAAGTGGACGAAGTCTCGATCGTGAAAGTCGGCCTCGTCAATACAGGTGAAAGCGCTTCCAAACAACCCTCCAACGATGCTATCTTTATCCCAGACATGAGAATCAATCCTCTCCTGAGCCTCCTTTGCGGCTCCGTCATCCTCACTTCATGCAATGCCCTCAATTCGATTAAAAAGAATCCCGCCAAGGTCGGAAAACCGAAGGAAATGGCGCTCAAAACCTACCACGGTATTGCCTCGTGGTATAGTATCAAAACAAACTCCGGTCGCACCACCGCCAGCGGCCGCCTCCTTGCAGATGGAGCCTCCACTGCTGCGCATAAGACTCTCCCATTCGGCACCCGTGTTCGCGTCACTTCTATGTTCAATGGAAAATCAGAAATCCTCCGAATCACCGACCGCGGCCCCAGTGTGAAAGGACGCCTCATCGATGTCACCATTGGTTGCGCCCAAAGGCTAGGTTTCCACTCCAGAGGGATCACCAAAGTGAAGGTAGAGGTCCTAAGTCGGGGAACCTGGAAATACCGCCGGCTCTAGGCGTCACCCCTTCCACCACTCGGAATCCTTCTCCCACGGCTCGCGGGACTCCTCTTCGCTGCTCTCCCCTCCCGCTGTTTCCTCCCTGGGCTCTTCGTGAGGCTCTGTTTCCTCGTTCAGAAGTTCCGCCAACTCATCCCTCTTCCCGGCATTCTTCATCAGCGAGCAAAGGATCGTCATCAGCGTGACTCCCGCAACCGCTAGGATCGCAAGCATACAAACGGCCAAGGTATCTTCCGCTGACATGCTCACATCCTATCAAACCAGCTCCCAAGGAAAAGTCAAAGCCAGATCCCTGTCCGAACCTTCCTCACAATCTTTTTCGAAAAAATCCCACGATGGGTTGACAAGCCCTTTCTTCCGGATAGTCTCCGCCTCCCGCTCTCTCGAGCAGGGATTTCTCTCCAATCTTATCTTTTTTTACGGCCATGAAAATGACTTACCAGCCTTCCAAGCGCACGCGCAAGAAGCAACACGGTTTCCGAGCCCGCATGGCAAATAAAGCTGGCCGCGGCATCCTCAAGAACCGCCGCCGCAAGGGTCGCAAGCGCCTCCTCCCGAAAGGTGCCGAGATCCACTTCAAGCGCCACACGGTGCAAAACAACACCAAGTAATCTCGTTTTCGCCCCATCCATTCGTTTGGGGCGAACCGTTTTTACTCCGGTTCACACTGAACTGTCATGAACCTGACTCGTCAGCGGCGCATGCGCCAGTGGGGCGAATTTCGAACCGTCCGCCAAAAAGGGCATTCTGCTGCTGGCAAATTTATTGTCCTCGGCAAGCTGGAGGATCCGGCCCTCATTGATCGCCGCTTTGGCCTTATCACCTCGAAAAAAGCGGGAAAAGCCGTCACCCGCAACCTCCTCCGCCGACGCTTTCGCGAAGTCATCCGCAAATGGGGCGATCACATCTCTTCACAGCATATGATCGTGACCATCGCTCGCTGGAGAGCCTCCCAGGCCACCTATCAGGAACTCGAAGCCGATTGGATTAAAACCGCCAAACGGCTTGGTATTTGGAACGACACTCCCTCATGAAGTTGCTCATCCGTCTCGTCATCCGGAGCTACCAACTCCTCATCCGCCCCGTTCTTCACGCCATTGGCGGTCCAAACTCCGGCTGCCGCTATACGCCTTCATGTTCCCACTACTTTCTGGAAGCCGTGGAAGCCCACGGCTCCGTGAAAGGCAGCTACTTCGGCATTCGCCGGATTTTACGCTGTCATCCTTGGGGCGGCTGCGGTTATGACCCCGTGCCACCGGCCGAAGGTTCCGATTCTCCTTCTCACTCATCTCAAAATTCTCCCACCCACTAATCTCTGATCATGGATCGTAAAGCTTGGATCGTCGTCACCCTCTGCTCCATTTTGCTCGCCCTCAGTCTGCGCGAGTCCTCAAAAAATGCGCAGGCCCTTCGGGAAAAAGAACTCGAAAAAGAAAAGGAAAACACCGAGCAGGTCGAAAAGGCTCTCGAGGACAAGCCCGCCGACCTCACCGTAGAACCGCCCTCCGTCCCTGAAAGCCTAGGCTCCGAGGAAAGCCACGAACTCGCCACCGATACCAACGTCTTCACTCTTTCCTCGCTCGAAGGCGGCATTGTCAAAAACGAACTCCTCGAAGAAAAATCGGTTTACGGTGACTCCAACATCACCATGAACGACCTTGGGCTCAACCGGATCGGAGCCCTCACCCGCCTCTCCGGCGAATCTCTCGAAAAAGGATACTACAAAGTCTCCGAAGGAAAGAAGACCGAGGACTCCATCACCTTCATCGGACCAATCCAAAACAACCTGATTGCCAAGAAAACCTGGACTCGGGTTTCCGAAGGAGCCGGCTACAACCACCGCCTCACCTTCACACTTGAGCTCGCCAACACCACCTCTGGCGAAATTTCCCTGAAGGATATTGCCATCTTCAGCGGCTCCGCAGCCCCCGCCCACCACGGCGAACGCTCAAACTACCTCAACTTCTTCTGGAGCGAAAACCGCGACTTCGACTCAGAAACCACAGGATATTTCAGCAGCTTCTTCGGAGCAGACCCCACTGAATTCCGGAAATCATTCGAAGAAAACCTCCTCTTCACCGGAGTCGAAAACCAGTTCTTTGCCACCATCATCACCCCAAAAAAACCCTACCCCGGGACCTACCGCGCCAAACCCAATGAGATCGACCTCCCAGATGAACGCGGCAACAAAAGGGCAAAAGCCTTCAACACCTACCTCTCTCTTCCCGACGAAACCATTCCGGCCGGCCAAACCCGCGAATACGTCTTCGACGTCTTCATGGGGCCAAAAAACAACGCTCTGATCCGGACCCTCGAAGGCGACAAGGGTGATGTCATGGACTACGGGGTGTTCGGCATAATCAGCCGCCCCCTCAACTGGACTCTCAACAAACTTTCCAGCCTCTTCGGTGGAGAAAATAACTCCTGGTCCTGGGGATGGGCCATTGTCGTATTGACTCTCATCATCCGAACTCTGATTTGGCCTCTTCACGCTAAATCAACCCGCACCATGAAGCGGATGTCCAAACTTCAGCCAAAGATTGCAGCGCTCAAGGAGAAGTATCCCGATGATCCCAACAAGATGAATCAGGAGATGATGAAGCTCTACCGCACGTATGGCGTCAGCCCCATGGGTGGCTGTCTCCCCATGCTGGCGCAGATCCCGATCTTTTTCGGTTTCTACAACATGCTTCAGTATGCCGTCGAACTGCGTAACCAACCCTTCCTCGGCTGGGTCAATGACCTCTCACAACCCGATACCGTCGCCCATGTGATGGGCCTCCCCATTAATATTCTCCCCATTCTCATGGCCGTGACCATGGTCATCCAAATGCAGATCACCCCGAAGACCGGTGACAAAATGCAGCAGCGCATCTTCATGCTCATGCCGCTCATTTTCTTCTTCTTCTGCTACAATTTCGCCTCCGCTCTTGCTCTCTACTGGACCACTCAAAATATCTTCTCCATCGGCCAAACATGGCTCATGCAAAAGCTTCCCGAGCCTGAACTCAAGACCTCCAACAAGGCGGACAAGAAAAGCTGGATGCAAAAAATGGCCGATCGCGCCGAAGAAGCCAAAAAACATCGCGCTGCCCAACAAAAAGGAGGCGGTGCCCGCTCCGGCCAAAAACAAGCCAAGCCCAAAAAGCCCCGCGGCCCTAAACCCGGAGGTTAAATTTCTTGCCGATACAGCATCTGCCAATTTGAGTCAGCCAGGGATTCTCTGGTTCCCACTCTTTTTCGAGTGAACGATGCCCAATGGACGACCACATGATCTTCCACGGGCAGACATCTTGAATCACGGGCTCACCGTTTATGGCCTTAAGACCGGCCCGTTAATTCGAGAAATTCGTACGCTGACCACACATCAAGAAACCTGCGATTGGTGGAGACAGATATTCAGCGAACACGAAAACGTTCCAGAACGTCGACACCCCGCGACCGCCCCGCAGTGCTTCAGTGCTTTAAAGTCCGGCCCTCCAGCAACCGCCACAGAAAGTATGACTTCGACAAAGCGAACAAGACCGTCTATTTAAATCCAAGTTCTCGTCTCAAGCCCCTTGGACGTCACCCGGTAGATCCCACCCCCATGAAACGCCTCGCCGCTCTTGCCCTCATCATTGCCAATCCCATCTTCGCGGAAGAAAAACCGCTGAGTGACATCGATCGCGAGCTCCTGCTCGAAAAACTTAAGGGAATCCAATCGACCTCCGACAGCACGGTCAAAGGGCGCTTTGGGGTCGCCCTCTCTGCCTTCAAGAAAGCGCGCGAAAGTGACACCGCTGCTCACGAGCTCTACCTCAATTGCATCGAAAAAATTCGCTTTGAGGACGAAGCACGCAAGGCCAGTGAATTCCGCGAATGGAAAAAACGCCACAAGGATCGTACCGACAGCGCTGGCTTCCGACTCGCCCTCCGGCACCAACTCAACTGGCTCGTCCTATCGCTTGAGGCCGCTCAAATGGAAGACGTCACAAGCCTCTCAGGCCAGGGGATCAGCGTATTGGAGGCCATCCTTCGCGATGCTGACAAACTCAAGGGACAGGAGAAACTCCTGTCCAGTCCGGCGCTTAGCAGCATCTTTGCCGATGCCTACGGAGTCAATAATGCCACGGCGCCAGATTGGCCAGAATCGCCTCTCAGGATCGACGAAATCTACGAAAATGTCGTCCTTCCTCCACTCCGAACCGCCGATTCCCTCGAGTCACTTCGCAAGGGCTGGCTCAAGCGCATTGAACACGAGGGGCTCCTCCTCGAAAAATGGACTAACGAGGGAACCGCTGGCAAGGACCGCAAACCCGCCTTCGACAAGTGGCTTGTGGAAGGACGAAAAGACCTCATGTGGGCCATGGAAATCGACCTTTTCCAAAGCGGCGATCAACAAGGCTCCGCCCTCCGTATGCTTGAGCATCTCAAAAAGAACCTCACCCACAAATCCGCACCCAAGTGGATCTCACAGTTCACCCGCCTCGTCGAAGGAGGCCCAACTGAATCAGAAGAAAACGAAGAGACCAAGTGATGAAATTTGCCCTCGCTCTATTCGCGGTAGGTTCGCTGAGCGCCCAGGATCTGCTCCGCAGCGGGAGGGACAACTGGACCCGCTCCGCAGCCACCAAGAACGACGAAAACATCGTGGTCACCAACAATCCCAAAATCGTGAAGCCTTTTACCGGAAAGTTTAATGAACTGTGGCGGCAGCGCGCAAAGCCACGAACCACCAATCGTTGAATTGCCGATTTGCCGCCAAATCGAAAACTGTCGAACAAGTCTGCTTGCGCAACGGAGCTGGGGAGGTTTTCTTATCAATCAATGAAGCACGGTATTCTCTCCGCTTTCCTCTTCTCCACGGCGATCGCAACAGCCGCTCCCCTCCAGGTTAATGATCTGCGGGTCGAGCTCCAAAGCAATCCCGTCGGCATAGAAAAACTCCCGAGCTTGAGTTGGAAACTCGTCTCCGATGAACGTGGGGCTCGACAGTCCGCTTATCAAATTCTGGCAGCAACGACTGCCGAGAAACTCATCAAAGAGGCTAGCTCCGATGTTTGGAACTCGGGGAAGAAAAAAGGCACAAGGACCCACCTTGTCCCATGGGTCGGAAAAGGCCTGGCCGAGGGACAAAAAGTATTCTGGAAGGTTAAAGTCTGGAACAGCAAAGGAGAAGAAAGCGCCTGGAGCCACCCTGCTCATTTCATTGCCGGAGGAAAGAAAGTCTTCACCCGTCCAAAACGCATCTCCGGATTTGAGTCTAGCTCAAACGAACTAAACACGCTTTTCGAAGAAAGTCTCACCCGTCTTGAAAAGCGCCTCACCCAATTCTCCGAAGGTGGTTCCCGTGACCTTGGCACCGGAGCAGAAGTTCAGCGATCCGCCCGCGCCATGCTCTACCACTTCGACGCCCTGCCCCACCTGACTGAATGGATCAGGTTGATGGACGAGAGTCTCACCAAGGAAAACTTTTTTCCGATCCAACCTGGCTCCAAGGAAGTCGGTTCGATCTCCTCGGATGCTGGGATCATTGTCAACCACCCCCTTTGGTGGATGGGGGGAGACTCCAAGCTTGTTGCGAACCGCTGGGAGAACTTCGAAAAGCACATGATGGCCCGCGAGGCGCTTGATAAAAAATTTAAAGGAACCAAGTGGGGAACCATTCCCAGGAACGAAGGCGTGCCTGCCGAGTATCTCGATCTTTGCTCTCTGGGTTTTGCAACCCGATTGACCCGGGAACTCGCCAGACCCGCCCAACAACCTCTCAATGCCCTTCGCTTTGAGGACTATGCCGCCAGGATTCGGGTGAGCTTTGGAAATCAGTACCTGCAAGACGATGGCTCCCTCAAGGTGAAATCGCAAACCGCCCACCTCCTTGCCCTTCGTTGCGGCGTTCTCACCCCAGAACAGCAAAAACCGGTCATCACCTCACTTATCACCTCGCTTAAGAAAGAAGGGCCAAAGGTCGGCCCTATCGGCGCCTATTTTCTCCCTCCCGTTCTCACCCTCACAAAGAATCAAGACCTGGCGGTCAAAACCCTCATTGCCCTCGATGAAGAACAACGAAAGACCTTCGCCGGCAATGGGGTCAGCGAATGGATGATGAGCTATCTGGCTGGTATTGATGCGGCGTCCCATGGCTTCGGCCAGGCTCTCATTGTCCCCAGGATCCCGTCAGACGGATCGGTGAATTGGGTAAAGGCTTTCCACGTCACTCCGCGTGGCAAACTCGCTGTGGAATGGAAAATACAGGCTGATCAATCTCTCAAGATCGATGTCACCATTCCACCCGGGGTCTTCGCGCGCATTATTCTGCCAGCAAAGGCAGGACAAGATATCACCGAAGGCGGCCATTCTGTCAAAGAGGCCCCCGGAGTTGAACTGGCTGCCAAAACCGGCTCCATGATCAGCATGATCGGCCAACCCGGAACCTACTCCTTCCTCATCAAATAACGATTGTTGGTTCCTCGTGGCGATGACTTCTTATCGCCTAGGCTCGCCTGTTTGGGATTTTCTTACCGCGATTAATATTACCACTTCAACGGATCCAATAATCCGGTTCTGGGAGATCCCCATCGGATATCCACCCCAGGAGAGCCAGGGACCGTGGTGTTAGTTGTCCTCCGCAGGCCCCAACGCGGATCAACGCCACACCCCGTGAGTAGAATGGCTAAAAATCCAATCGATAGCAGTCGTTTCATGACTGATTCAAGAGACCGAAGAGAACCACGTAACCACTCCCTCCAACGCACGAGCCCGATGACTCATGCCATTTTTGATCTTCTCTCCCAACTCTGCAAATGACTCGTCATAGCCCAAGGGCGCAAAAAGGGGATCATACCCGAATCCGCCTTCTCCTCTTCGAGCTTCAAGAATTCTTCCCTCAACTGCTCCTGAAAAGTTTGCCAACCCCTCACCGCCACGTGCAATAACAATCACACAGCGGAAGCGGGCCAAGCGATCATCCATTCCCTTCAATTCGCGCAAAAGTTTCGCATTGTTGAGTTCGTCGTTCCCATCTTCCCCAGCATACCGGGAGGAATACACTCCGGGTTCTCCATTGAGAGCATCGACTTCCAGGCCAGAATCATCGGACAGCACCAAGGCGTCAGTCAACTTACTGATTGCAACGGCTTTCAAGGTGGCGTTTTCGACAAACGTCACCCCCGTTTCTTCAACCTCTGGGGGATCGTCCACGGACGACAAATCACAGACTTCGTAGTCACTCAGAATAGCTTGAATTTCTTCCACTTTATGGGCATTGCGAGTGGCTATAATAATACGCTCTTTCATTCCCCTCGCATAACAGCTTCAGATTTTTTTTCGACAAATATGGAATAAATCAGCCCTCTGGAACGCCTAATAACATATGAAACCATTGAAAGCGTCGTTCTTCGCCCTTATCGCAGCCGCTGCCGTTGGCATCGCCAACGCCGGCGATTACCTCACAGATTTTGAAGCCGCCAAAAAGAAGGCGGAGGCTGATAAGAAACCCCTACTGGTAAAATTTACAGGTTCAGACTGGTGCCCGCCATGCATCAAGCTGAACGACGAGGTTTTTTCCAAAAGCTCCTTTAAAAAGGCGGTTGAAAAAGACTTTGTCGTTGTCGTCCTCGACTTCCCCCGAAAAAAGAAGCTTCCGGAAGAGGAGTCCGCCGCAAACAAGAAAGTCGCCAAGGAATATGACCTGAAGAGCTACCCAACTGTGATGCTCATGGATTCCAAAGGTAAGGTATTTAAGTCCATGTCCGGCTACGCCGGAGGAGGTGTCGAAGCTTACCTCAAGGGACTCAAAAAATCCCTCCGGGCCAGAAAATTCAAGTAAGACACTCTCTCTCGACCCATTCACTTGAGTCCTGAGAACCTAACCTCGCTGTGGTTTATCGGTGCTCCCACAGCGGGGTTCTTTTGTATCCTAACCCAACGGTCTGAGACCGATCACGGTTTCCAGAGTGTGTGAGCCATCGGGTCGTAAGGTTGGCTTGTCAGTCCCGGCATTGGCGCACTCCACACAGACAAATTCCTTGTACGCTTTGTCGGGAAGATCCGCGAGAGCCTTCGATTTTTCTTTCCAAGGGTTCCAAATCACCGTTGAGCGGGAACCCGCCTTGTCGATAAAGACCGAACGAAAACGATCAAGGTCACGAATCAAAACCGATGCCATCGATTGGTAGATTCGATCAACCTCCCCTTTGATTTGCAGATTTTTCTCCTGATAGATCGGGACATCGCAATCCGAAAGCCTATCCACATAATGTGACCCTTTCACTCCTTCGAGTTGGATCCGCTCGATGTCTCCCAGTGAAAGATAGGTATGCAAGGCACAGCTCACCTTAAATGGATCCTCTCCCGTATTCTTCATTTTAAGCTTCACGCGGAGCTTATCAGCCATCCGAATCGTTGCCGTCAGCTCAAAGTCATGCGGGAAAATTTTCTTCGTCTCGTCGTCGGGGACCAACTTGAAAACCAACGTCGCCACCTTTCCTTCCAACCCACCCGATACCAATTCCCAAAACCGGGTCCGGGCAAAGCCATGCGAAGGGTTGGATGGCTCTTCCGCATGATCACCAAACCATGGCCAGCAAATGGGAATGCCACCGCGCAATGGCGTTCCGGAAATCATTTTGGCCTTGGGGCTCACATAGAGCACCGGAGGGTGATCTGTGGGTGCCCACGTCAAAACCTGGGCCCCATGCAAGGCAATCGTAGCAGAGGAAACAGGCGATTGAACGTCAATGACCGGGAAGCCAGGCTCGGGTTCGGTTACGGTCAATTCTGGGGTATCACTCAGAATCGCGGTTAGTTCGGCAATCGTTTGGGACATGTGATGGATGAAAGGTCGCTTCGATATTTGCCACAGCCTTTCAAAAATGGGAACAAAAGAATCAAAGAAATTTCACAAACGCCCATTTCTCCTATTCGGCGGATTTCGCCCAAACCTGTTCAACAATCTTTTTCTTCAACTCCATCGGGACAATCACACCGGAATGACGAAAAAGAATCTTACCCTCTTTCCCCACTAATATGGTGTAAGGCAGTGCCCCGTTCCACTCTGGATCGATCGCCTTCGCCAAATCCTCGGTGTCTCCGTCGAAGAGGTAATTATTGGTGGTTCGCTTCTCTTCATCAAGGAGCGGCTTAGTTCGAGGGGAAAGCCCGCACTCGTTCTGCTTCAAGAACTTGGTCACCTTGTCGATATCTGTAGCGGGATCCAGGCTGATGGGAATAAATTCAAATTCCTGCCAGGAATACTGACGATAAATCTTTGCCAGCTCGGGAAACTCCGCCACGCAGGGGCCACAGCTCGTCGACCAGAGATTGAGGAGCCTCATTCCGTTCCTCCCCTTGTTAGCGGCCAACCTCCCCAGCGTCGCCGCATCAGCGATCTCCACCGTCACCGGTTGTGCCTTCCACTTACGATCCTGACCGGCAACCATTGCTGATTTTTCCATCCACTTGGTCGAGCACCCCACCGGACGGGTCTTGACCGGATCGACTTTCTGTCCAGCGAGAATCGCCTCAATGGCCTCTCGCGCTTCGTTCTTCTCCACCGGACCCAGCCTCCGCTTTCCATTGTCCATCCGACCGTTGTAGCGAAGCTTAAGTCCTCCATCAAAAATGAAGACATGCGGTGTTGCTACCGCTCCAAATGCCTTCGCTACCTCCTGGGTCTTGCCGTCATAAAGATAGGGCAGATTGAATTTACTGTCTTTCGCAATGAGCCTCATGTCCTCAAAACTGTCATCGTAGACAGTCCAGCCGAGTTCAGGAGGGTGCAGCCCCTCGGGTGAATTACTGTTGATCGCCACGAATTTTACGGATTCCCCTTCAAAGTGATCGACCAAGGCCACCATTCGGCCATGGGAAGCAATTGCATCAGGACAGTGATTCGTCGTGAAAATTACCGCCAGTGCTTTCCCTCCCGAAAAATCCTTCAACGAATAGTTCCTCCCATCGACGCCCGGTAATTTGAACTCCGGCGCCTTGGCTCCTTCGGTAAGCGGAGTCGGCGTGTAAGCAAAAAGTGATGAGGTTGCGAGCAAGGAAATCAGCAAAATACGCATCCCCTTGATACGGACTTACGTGACCTTTCTAGCAAGAAGATGAGCAACCGGCAGACCTAGCAGGATTCCAAAAAACATTCCGGTAATGTGAGCCAGGGTATCGATTCCCGGACCACCAATGCCATTCATCGTAAAGATCATAATCCCCGCAAGCAAAGGCGCGAAAGCCTGTAACCCTTTCCGGTAAGACTTCGCCCGCCACGCCGCATCCAGCCCCGATCCTACGAGGAGACCCAGCGCACCAAACACTGCCGTCGACGCTCCAAGCGACCGGTAGGGGTCTGGAAAGTGAATCCACGTATTGAGAAGGTTCCCTAAAAAACCACTCAGTAAAATCAACCCCCATCCTCGCAGCGGGCCAAAGGAATTGGCGACAAAGATCCCGAAGATCAATCCGAACACCGCATTTCCCATCAAATGCTCCATATCGGCATGAAGAAACAAGGCCGTGAAAGGACGGTAAACCTCGCCATGCTCAACGACCCTCACCGCCGAATCCAAATACCGCTCCTTGAACGAGTCATCTTGCAGCTGCTGGGTAAAACAAAACAACAACACCCCAATCCACACCAAGGCCAAGTCCACTCCTGAACCAAAAATGGGCACCGTCGCCGGAGTGGGCTTCATCTTTTGCTCCTCGGCATACAGCGAAAACTCTTCCCGGATTGCTTCCACAAAAGCTTCCTCTCCATGGATCACATACCCGCCTTCTACCACAGTGATCAGGCAGTCCAAATTCATTGCCAAAACCACAAGGGCATTTTCCTGCGCTTCCCGCAATCCTTCGAACCGGGCCACCGGAACAAGTTCCTGGGTCATTTCGTATTCAGAAGGAGCTTCAACCATTTCTGTCTAACTTGCCCCGACATCTCAAAGCCGCAATACTTGGAATCAAAATTCCCGATCCTCTGTTGCAATCTCCAATGCCTGATCAAGCAGCGTGAGCGTGAGATTCTTGGAATCATAGCCCCGCCCATGCGCAGTATTGGTCAAATACCAATCCTCGTTTCGCGCCTCCACCCACTGCCAATCCTCGCGGGGGTCCCAGCAGTGCCCCTCGAATGCATTAAGAGTGCACGTCATTCCAGCCTGCCGGCTCGGACCCTTTCGCTACCGACGAGTAAATCAGCACACTGTCATCCTTGAGGAACCTAGATCTTCGGCGCCCAACCCTCCCGGTAATTACGCTTCACCAGGCTCGTTGCAAGAGCGCTGTTGGTGGACTTCATATTCGGACCATCCCAATCAATTGGATGTCCCTCGCCCACCTGCTGCGCAATACAACCTAGGAGAATAACCTCGTTCAAATAAGCCGCGATTTCAAAATTCGAATAAGCCGGCGCTCCGCCCTTCATCATATCGAACCACTCTTGTTCATGACCCGGCGACCGGGCAATGGTTTTCTCAACGCCCTGACAAGCTTCGTGCTTGCTCGCATGAGTGTAGCCCTTCTCATCGTTGAGTTTCACATAGAATTCGCGCCCGTAGTCATCCTGTGAGAAAAGCTTTCCCTTATCTCCCACGATCACCGCGCCGCTCCCCGGCAACTTGCCCCCGCGAAGCGTAATGACCTCGGATACCACCTCGGCTTTCGGGCGAATCGGATCAAAATTTTTCCCCGGATTTCCGTCATACCACCAGAACTTCATCGGCGGAAGACCATCACGCTCAGGGAACTCAAAGCGAACCCGTGAGGTCAGCGGATAAGTCTCATCATAAATGCGCGATGCCATTTCACACTCGATCTTCGTAGGATAACCCAACTTCAAAGCCCGGAACGGCATATTGACCGTGTGACAGGCCATATCGCCAAGGGCTCCAGTCCCAAAGTCACTCCAGCCACGCCATTTGAAAGAATGGTAGACATTTTTTTTGTAGGGGCGCATCTGCGCCGGCCCGATGAAGCAATCCCAGTTGAGATTGTCTGGGATCGGATCCGATCCCTCAGGACGTTCCAGCCCCTGCGGCCACACCGGCCGATTGGTCCACACGTGCAATTCCTTCGGATTGCCAATCACACCCGATTGAATGATCTCCACTGATCGACGAAGGCCATCCGCCGCACTTCCCTGGTTCCCCATTTGCGTCGCCAGCTTATTGTCCCGGGTCAAATTCCGCATCATCCGCGATTCCCAAACTGTCTGCGTCAGAGGTTTCTGACAGTAGATATGCTTGCCCATCTGCATCGCCATGATGCTCGCCACTCCGTGGAGGTGGTCCGGAGTTGAAACCGTCACCGCATCCACCTTGTCTCCCATCTTGGTCAACATTTCTCGGAAATCTGAATACTTCGCCGCCTTCGGGAAATTCTTCGCCATCTTATCGAGGCTCCCCCCGTCGATATCACAAAGCCCGACGATCTCACCGCCACACCTCGCGGCATTCTGGGTATCACTACTGCCCTTGCCCCCAACCCCGATGCAAGCGACTTGAATCTTCGAGTTTAAATTCTGCCCGCTCACAAAAGCAGGCATTCCAAAGGTTCCTCCGGCGATCAAACCGGACTTTTTGAGAAACTGACGTCGATTGGTCGATGAGTGGGCCATGGGTATGAAACGAAGCCCTTCCCTTTTGGCTTTCACCTCCCCGAAAAAAAAACTTCTAATTTCTTCACTTCGGAGTCTTTTTTTTCTTCCTCTGTTTCCCCTTGCCCCGCTCCGGGTCGTGGTTCGGATTCGGCGTCATCATCTGGGCACCCACCAATTTGCGCCACCTTTCCAGCTCCTTCAACATCTCCTCGGCCTTCTCCGGCATCTCCTCCGATAGATTCTTCTTCTCAAGAGGATCCTTCTTTAGGTCAAAAAGCTCCAAATTCCCTTCTTCGAAAAACTCAATCAACTTCCAGTCTCCGTCACGAATCGCCCCATACGGCTTGGTCCGATGATAGTGCGGATAATGCCAATACAGCTTCTTCCGGCTCAACTGCTTCGCCTGCCCTTTCAAGAGCGGCAAAATGCTCACCCCGTCGATATGCTCGTCCTTCCGGGCCGGAAGTCCCGCCATCTCGAGGAAAGTCGGATAAAAATCCATCCCGATCACCGGCTCATCGCAGGTCGTTCCTCCTTGGATCCTCCTCGGCCACTTGGCGATCAAGGGCTCCCGCACCGCGCCCTCGTGTGAGAACCCTTTAAAATCACGAAGCCCCGACGTCGTATTGTCGCTGTCCCCGCCATTATCTCCCGTCAAAACAATCACGGTATTTTCGGCCACTCCCATCTCTTCAAGCTTCGCCAAAATCCGGCCCACACTGTTGTCCAGGGCCTCAATCATCCCGGCCCGCTTTGGGTTCACATTTTCATTCCTCCTATTTTCGAACCCCTCTGCTTTCTCCTGATACTTTTTCACCAAATCCGACGGAGCCATGATCGGCCCGTGCACCGTGTAGTATGAAAAATACAGGAGAAAAGGCTCATCCTTTTTCTCCTCCAGGAATCCCACTGCAGCATCCGTCAACTTATCGGTCAAAAAGTCACCTTTCCTGCCATCATCAAGCCCGGGCATCCCGAACGGCGAAAAATACTTCCCCCGCCCCTTCGGCTGCCCCCACTCGCGACCGCCGACATTCACATCGAAGCCATGGGCGGTTGGATAGTGCTCCTTAAAATCCGGCTTCCCAATCGGCATCAGATGCCACTTCCCAAAAAACGCCGTGGCATAACCCGCCTCCTTCAAAGCCTCCGGCATCAAAACCCGCTCATGGTCGATCTTTGTCTTCCAATCCGGCACCGCCAGCTTTGCAAACGGCCTCTTGTGTCCGGTAATCCAATCCGTCAGATGCAAGCGCGCCGGATATCGCCCCGATAGAATCGCGGCCCGGCTCGGCGAACACACCGTGCAGGCCGAATAAGCATTCGTGAAAAGCATCCCATCCTTGGCCAGTTTGTCGATATGCGGCGTCTCGTAAAAGGTCGCCCCATAGCACCCAAAATCCCCCCAACCCAAATCATCAACGAGAAGAAAAACAAAATTCGGCTTCTTCTCTCCAGCAACGAGAGCGCATTGAAAAAGTGCGGTAACAAAGAACAGGAACGACTTCATGGTATCCCCAACTATACTTGCTCACCACGAACTTCCAACCTTTCCGTCCACTCCACTTCCGACAATCTCTCAAGCAGACTCAACTCTGACGAAAGCTCCCTCATTCTCCCAAAATCCTCACCGTGAAATCATCAAAGTAGGCACTTCCGCCGACTCGCCCACTTCGGTCCAAGCTCACTTCATCGAGTTCTCCGATCTGATCGGCCTCCACAATAATAGAAGTCTCAAATCGCCCCTCCTTCTTCCCTCCCTGTTCCAAAACCACTTCAAGACTCACTTTGTTATCGGGAAGACGTCGAACCTTCACTGACATCCACTGCGGAACCTCTTCCCCGGGAGTAAAACCAACACTCCCGGTCCGGCCCAGATAATCGTGATTATCGATCCTCTCAAACCGAAACGACCCTCCCCTTAAACCCGGGTGATAGAGTGCCCGGACCCTGCCAATCGAAATCCCGAGGTGCCACGCACCCATTCCCTTGGACTCTCCCCTCAATTTTGCAGACACTTGAAATGCTTCTCCAAATGTCTCTTCTCCCGGCCATTTCTTGGAATGTAAAACCAATCGTTGATCACCATCCTGACCACCCCCTCCTGAAAAAACCACCTGTCCACCAACAACGGCCCCGCCACGATTCGCCGAATTCTCAAAGGTCAACACCCGATAGCGCTTTCCCAATTTCGCCTGACCTTCGCCAAACCATTCGTAGAAAAGGCCTCCCGTGTTCTCCTTCCGCTCATTCCCCTCCGCGAGTAACGATTTTACGGCATGCTCCACTGCCATTTTCCGCTCATTCCGGTGCGCAAACCCAAGCAATTTTATAACCTCTGCTACTCTCCGCTGCACCTCCGGGCCCTGGGAAGGTTCACGCTCGCGTAGCCATTTCAACGTCGCTTCTCCTCCCCTCAGCAATTCTTCCTGGGCCTTCTCCCGTTCGGAAAACCCATCCGCACCCAATCGCTCAAAAACCTTTTCCAAATCGGGCAAGGGCCTTCCTCCTCCCTTTAAGGCTTTTTCTAAAGCCTCCTTCGAAAGTCCAATGCCCTCTCGTTGGAGCAACTCGCCCCTCCAATCCCGGCCGCCCTCCTCGGGCATCGCTAACGCCCAACACGTCAGACCAAGCATTCCAAGAAAAGTCCCTTTCATCCCCCGCTCTTATCCCAGCAAAAGGAAAGATCCATCGAATTTTCAAGGTAACTCTCTCTCATGATTCGACGTCTCGCTTCACTCCTCTTCCTCATCTCCGTCGCCTCAGCGGCAAACAAGCCCAACATCATTCTCGTCATGACCGATGACCAGGGCTACGGCCCCGTCGGAAAGCACGGTCACCCTTGGATCAAGACCCCCAATCTCGACGCCCTCTACGACCAAAGCACCCGCCTCACCCGCTTCCTCGTCAGTCCCACCTGCTCCCCAACCCGCTCCGCCCTCATGACCGGTCGGCATCCCCTCAAAAACGGGATCACCCACACCATCCTCGAGCGCGAGCGCATGACCCTCAAGGCCAGCATCCTTCCCCAGGTTCTCAAAAAAGCCGGCTATACCTCCGGGATCTTTGGCAAATGGCACCTCGGCGACGAAGAAGCCCACCAACCCCACCAACGCGGCTTTGACGAAGTCTTCATCCACGGCGCCGGCGGTATCGGCCAAGGCTACAAGTGCTCCTGTGCCGACGTCCCGGGAAACAAATACTTCGACCCCGTCATCCGCCACAACGGCAGCTTCGTGAAAACCAAAGGCTACTGCACCGACCTCTTCTTCACCGCCGCGATGGGCTGGATGAAAGAGCAAAAGGAAAAGAAGGAACCCTTCTTCGCCTACATCACTACCAATGCCCCCCACGGCCCTTTCATCGCCCCTCCCTCAAACACCAAGCGCTTCACCGATCTCGGCTTCCCTGCAAAGAACGCCGGCTTCTATGGCATGATCGAAAATATCGACGAAAATATGGGCCGTCTCATGAAAAAACTCGCCGAGTGGAGCCTCGAAGAAAACACCGTCCTCATCTTTATGTCCGACAACGGCATGACCGGAGGAGGCTCCGGACGCGCCAAGCAATCGCTGGGAAAAACCAAGGACGGCAAGCCCATGATGATGTTCAACGCCGGACAAAAAGGCCTCAAAGGAAGCGCCGATGAAGGCGGCGTCCGCGTCCCCTTCTTCCTCCGCTGGAAAGGCACCCTCGAAGCGGGCCGCGACATCCCGAACGTCGCCGCCCACATCGATCTCTTTCCCACCCTCACCGCTCTTGCCGGCACCACCGGCCCGGCTGACCAGGTCGGCGGCCGTAGCTTCCTCCCCCTTCTCCGCGATCCCAAGGTCGAGTGGCCCGACCGCTACCTTTTTACCCAAAAGGCTCGCTGGCCCACCGGCTCCGAGCCCAACAAACACCAGTGGATCGGCTTCTCCGTTCGCAATCATCAATACCGCCTCGTTGACAAGCAGCTCTACGACATGAGCAAAGATCCCGGCCAAAAAACCGACATCGCCGGACAAAACCCCAAAGTCGTCGAAAAAATGCGCGCCGCCTACGATCAATTTTGGAAGGAAGCCCGCCCCCTCATGGTCAACGAAACCGCCCCCATGTCTCCCACCCAGCCCTTCCGGATCCGCTACCAAAAACAACTCGAAGGCCCTGGAATCCCCGACTGGATCCCGCCCACTCTTTAATCAGCTCGCCTCCGATAGAGCAAAGCATCAGACGTCACCACCGAGGCGATCAGGGCTTTCATGCTCCCGTTGCTTTCGCGATAAGCTCGATGAGGTTCCTGTGAAATGGGAGCACCATTGATGGTCTCGTTCCACCCCACCTAATAACGGAAGGCATGGTGGGCACAGAGCTGCTCCACCCGCTCGCTTGCCGACAACTTTTTAAGAAAATCCAAGGCCTCGGGATGCCGAGCAGCACAAAAAAAATTCCCCTCGGCGCTGGCCACACCCTGGTTCTCGATCCCACATAAAATCCGCCCCGCCGCATCAAAAACACCCGCTGCTAAAATTTCCTTGGCACGGCGGGTAAGGAAACTAACCTCGTGGCCAAACTGAATTCAGACGGTTCCTGCCCAATCGCCCATCGAGGGACCAACAACCCCACTATTGACTCTTCTCATCTGATCAGTCATTCATTTCATTAAAAAAATTGACACTTAAGATATGAGAAAGAAGCGAATTGTAATTATTGGCACACGCACATGGGAGATCACTTCTATTCACCTTGATTACTTTGTTAAGAATAATGCTAACATTGTCGGCATCTTAGAATCACCTACAGAAGGCATCACAACTACTACATCAGGTGGCAGTTCAAGCAAGCCCATCAATGTTGTAGCTGAAGAGCTGGGCACTCCAATCATCTGTGGCAAACCTAAAGATGAAGGTGTCATGGATCAATTGCGTGAATGGGCACCTGATATGATTGTTGTAATTGGATATCAGTTCTTCTTACCTGATGAGTTTCTCAATATACCACCAATGGGTGTTGTGAACTTCCATACCTCTCTACTGCCTCGTCATTGTGGAAGACATCCAGGCTTTTGGACAATCTGGTATGGTGACAAACAATCAGGAATGGCTGTTCACTTTATGGACTCTGGTTTAGATACTGGTGAGATTTCTTATAAGTCTTATGTACCTGTTGAAAATGGTGATACAGTTGACTCTCTCTATGATAGAATTTGGAAGAATGATGAGTGTATCGTAAAAGAATTGCTTGACGATATTGATAATGATTGCGTGCCTAGGGCGCCTCAAAACAAATCTGAATACACATACAACTATGTTCCACATGATAAAGACTTTGAGTTAGATTTTAGACAGCCTGCTCAGTTATTAGTTAACAGGCATTTGGTGAAGCTTTATAAGTCATACATCATGCTCAATGGCGAAAGGTATCCAGTATTCAAATGCGCCGCAATTGATGAGCCTACAACATCACGTAACTTTAAATTGAATACACCATATGAATATAATGGAAATCTGGTGTATATGACACCTAATAAATGGCTTCAAATTGACCTTCTAACTCTAGAAGGCGAACCTTATTCCGGATTACAACTTGCAGAAAAAGAACTTGGCGAGATACCTAAGATCGGCAAATAGGAAAGATGGTATTTGGAGCGGAGTTAGTAAAGGGGGCAGCCTAGGGAAGATCCGGAAAGGGGGCAGGCATAGAAATGTGCCATCATCGTCTTGCCCTCCTGTGTCCTCGGCTCATCCCTTCGCCTTCACCAATTCTCTCTCAAGCGGTCCACCCAAAAAGAAAATTCTTAGCAGTCTGATTCTCGGCATAATTGAATTTGGCAAGAAAACACCTATTTATTAACTAAGATCACTCTTCATTTATGAATGAATAATCTTCTATAAATCTCAATCTCCTCACTTAGTAAAATACATGGAAAACGACCAAAATGATTTAGCAGCACACTATTCGGAACTGCCAAGTATTCCGTCTGATATTAAAATTTCACAAAATGCTGTCATGAAACCGATTGCAGAAATAGCTCAGCAACTAGGCATTAAAGATGATGACCTTGAGCAATTCGGGAAATACAAAGCAAAAATTGAAAACAATGTCTGGGAAAGTGTTAAGGATCGTCCGGACGGAAAACTGATTTTAGTTACCGCAGTTACGCCTACTCCTGCCGGTGAAGGGAAGACATGTACGTCAATCGGACTGGCGCAAGCCTTCGGTCAACTCGGAGTCAAGCATGCCCTTGCGTTGCGTGAACCCAGTATGGGGCCCACATTTGGTATAAAAGGTGGCGCTGCGGGAGGAGGTTTTTCACAGGTTTTACCTATGGAAGACATCAATATGCACTTCACCGGAGATCTTCACGCAATCGCTGCTGCACATAATTTATTATCTGCTGTTCTTGATAACTCAATGCATTTTGACAATCCGCTAGAAATTGACCCAGAAAAAGTGACATGGAGAAGAACGATAGATTTATGTGACAGGCAATTGCGTAATGGAGAAATTGGGCTGGGTTCAAAATTCGATGGATTTCCACACAAAACAGGTTTTGATATTGTTGCTGCTTCAGAAGTGATGACAATCATGGCACTAGCGTTGGATATCGATGATTTGCGGGAACGTCTCGGACGGATTGTTGTCGCTTACAACACTTCCGGAAACCCTGTTTTTGCAAGGGAATTAAACTGTATTGGTTCTCTCTGCGTTATCTTAAAAGACGCACTGAAACCAAATATCGTACAAACCTGTGAACATACACCCGTATTTGTACACTGTGGACCTTTTGGAAATATCGCGCATGGTTCAAACAGTGTAAGCGCAACCCGTTTAGCACTCAAACTGGCACCTTACGTTGTCACAGAAGCAGGTTTCGCTGCGGACTTAGGCGCAGAAAAATTTATTAACATCAAATGCAGACAGGCCGGTTTAAAACCAAATGGCGCGGTTCTCGTTGCCACCGTCCGAGCCTTAAAATTTCACGGAGGTGTTGAAAAAGAAGACCTCACTACTGAAAATCTTGAGGCCTTAAAAACGGGATGTGAAAATTTGCGCACACACGCAGAAAATGTGCGGAAGTTCGGTTTGCCTCTGGTGGTCGCAATCAATCGCTTTCCAACTGATACTCCTGCAGAGCTCGAAATTGTACGTAAATTTTGTGAGGATATGGGAGTTCAGAGTTCTCTCAGCGAGGTAGTCGCCAGGGGCGGTAAAGGTGGGCTTGATCTCGCAAAAAAGATTAAGAAAATAGTAGATGAGGTCCCAGGCACACCCCACTTTTATTATAACACTTCAGATCCTGTTAAAAGCAAGATTGAAACTATTGCGAAGGAAATATACAGAGCCGACGGAGTAGATTATACTGAAGAGGCAGAAAAATCGATTAAGGTTTTAGCTGAAAACGGTTTGTCCGACTGGCCGATTTGCATGGCTAAAACGCAAGCCTCTCTTTCAGACGACCCTAAGAAACGGAATGCTCCCAGAGGGTGGCGTTTACAGGTTCGTGACGTAAAGGTCTCAAATGGTGCCGGATTCATTGTCGCACTGACCGGAAAAATGATGCTCATGCCGGGAATGCCTCGTGAATCTGCTGTGCAAAAGATTGATATCGACTCAAATGGACGGATCACTGGACTATCCTGATTCTGGATCAGATTTATATTTTAGCATCTTTATCAAACCAGGTTTTCAGCTGAAAAATGAGGGGCAGACAAAACTATGCCCGGCAGTTTCAGAATTCTAGCGCATGAATTTTGGAGGTCCGAAGGCGGGGGATTTTTCTAGTCTGGTTTTGCAAAAAACTGACTGCCGCCTCTGTGCGGGACACTAGCTGTCAGCGTAGTTGTCCACCTGCTGCTATTTGAGTTAAATTGGCATC
>JAPKDJ010000115.1 GCA_026421245.1 Akkermansiaceae bacterium
CGTGGACTCTTTGGCATCTGAGACAAAAGAGGAAGACGATCTGAACGGATTCACGACTGGCGTCATTGTCCGTGTGAGCCTAGACACTCGGTCCCTTCAATCGAAGGTGGGCCTTCAAACTGATGCCCAAATTGGGACGTCCCTTCTCTTATGGCGTATCCCCGTGAAAGGCCTCTTTTTTCGTTTCTTGGATTCTTTATTGATTTGCGAGGTGGGCTTAGACGAAAGTCTAAACTCCGTACCTTGCAAACCTCTCTTTCGTAAGCAGTGCCAGCTTTTGCAACTTCCCCAGTCGATAGCGGCGGTCGAGGACACGGAAGTTGTCTTTGCGCATTTTCTTGAGAAGCGTGTGGTAGATGCGGTGCATCACCCTGGGCGCAAGAAGCGCCTTGTGATCTTCGGGGGGGAGAAGGTCGGTGGCTTTTTGATAGAGCTCTTCACAACGATCCGCTTGGTAGGTCATGAAGGCGATGAAGCGGTCATCGTGAACTCGGTCAATGAGGTCCTGCTCGGTGTATTGAAAGCGACCGAGGTCGTTGAGCGGGACATAGATGCGGGCTCCGTTTGAAAGATCCTCGCCGATGTCGCGGAGGATGTTGGTGAGCTGGAGGGCGTGACCGAGCGCGATGGCGTAGTCGTGTGAGCGTTTGGGATCGGCGGCGAAGAGGGGGAGGCAGACCAGGCCAACGGAGGAAGCGACGCGGTAGGTGTATTCCTTCAGGTCGTCCCAGTTTCCAAAACGCTGGGGCTGAAGGTCCATCTGGCAGCCCTCGATGACATTGGTGAAATACTCCGAGGGAATGTCGTAGAGGTCCCGGACTTTGAGAATGTCGCTTTGGAGGTCAACCAAGCCGAGCGAGGAGTCGGGGACGTTGGTGCCGAAGATGGTTTTCCATCCGGCTAGGCCTTCCATTTTTTCGGTGATCGGGAGATCAAGGTCATCGGCGAGATCGTCGATGACGCGACAGAAGGCATAGAAGCTGACGAGGTGTTGCCGCCGGTCAGCGGGCACACATCGCAAAGCGAAGGCGAGATTCGACTTCGCCTTGCGCGTGATCTCAGCAGCGGTGGGATCGCAAGGCATCGGGTGCTATTCGATGAATCCCCAGTGACCGCTGGTGAAGGGCCAGAGGGCGACAAAGGCCGGACCGACGAGGTTGTATTGCTTCACCGAGCCCCAGTAGCGGGAATCGAGACTGGAGGGGGAATTGTCTCCAAGGGCGAAGAATTCCCGGTAGTTATTTCCTTTCGAAGGATTGTCATCAAGGGTGACGGTATGATTCGGGTCGGTGAAGCCGCTCTTCTGGCCCCGGCCGCCGGCCGGATTATAATATCCGGGATAGGGGTTTCCTTTTTTGTCGTTCCCTTGATTCATGACCTTTTGAAGGGTGTCCTCTTTGGCGATGGAGCCATTGACGTAGAGGTCGGGGAACTTGATCTGGAGTTCGTCGCCCGGCACCCCGGAAAGGCGCTTGATGTAGTGGGTTCCTCCGTCCTGACTGCTCATGGAGGTGGGCCCGCCCGTTTTGATGTCGCGGGTGTCGAAGACAAAGGCTTCTCCCCGATTGGGTTGACGGAAGTGGTAGGAGACCTTGTCGACAAGCACGAGGTCTCCCGATGTGAGGTAACCCTGGAAGATGGGGTCACCTTCTTTGAAGTGGGGGGTCTTGCCAAATTTTCTCCGCTCCAGAGCGGCGCTAATGGTCCCGATGCTGGCGGCCTCGTTCAAGGGGCTTCCGATGACCACGGTGCTACCGTCATCGAAGAAGATCTTGGTACGTGAAAAGAGGAAGAAGCTGGCGTCCTTCATATCACGGATGTTGAGGTCTCTTTTCGCGACCAGGTTTTCATAGCTGCGGCCTGAGATGGCAAAGTCAACGATGCGCTGGCCGAACCAGGGCTTTTCCCAATCCTCGTCGTTGAGCTTACTGGTGGCGACGATGCCATTCAGCGAGGGCTGCATGGAACCGGTGGGAATGCGAAAGGGCTGGAGGAAGTAAGCGCGAATGCCAAGGGCTACGACGATGGCGACCCAGAAGACCTCGATGTTCTCCTGAAGCCAATCGGGCTGCCGGTAGTGGGCGAGGGATTTTTCGCAGGTATTGCGGAGCTGTTTCGAGGTTTCCTTTACGGCATCAAGATCCTTGGTCTTTATGGCTTCCTTGAGATCGACGCGGCGGGACTGGATCTCATCGATGCGGTCTGGAGCGAGAAGGTCCCGCTTGTAGTGGACGAACTTTTTGGCCCCCTTGAGCAGGAGCAGGGCCTCTTTTTTCCAACGTGGCTTAAACACGATGGGAAGTTGGCTGCGCGGGGGTGATCTTTCAAGCGGGAAAGCCGGGCCGGGGATGACGGGCAGGATTTGGCCTTTCGCTTTGGCTTAAAAAAACGTAACTCCCGCGCATGAGAATTTTAACAGGCCTCCAGCCGAGCGGGAAACTTCACGTGGGGAATTACTTCGGCGCAATCAAACCTGCTATCGATGCACAGGGTGAGGGCGACGGGTATTACTTCATTGCTGATTATCATGCAATGACGACGACTCATGTCCCGGCGGAGCTTCGTGAGAACGTTCGGAATGTCGCGATCGACTTCTTGGCGTGCGGATTCGATCCTTCGAGAGGCGTCTTTTTCAAGCAAAGTTCCGTTCCCGAGGTGAATGAGCTCGCGTGGGTGCTTTCGACCGTATGCCCAATGGGTCTGCTGGAGCGATGTCATTCATACAAGGACAAGATTGCGAAAGGGATTTCAGCTAATCACGCCCTCTTTGCTTATCCCGCGCTCATGGCGGCGGATATCCTGCTCTACGATTCTAATGTGGTGCCGGTCGGAGAGGATCAAAAGCAGCACCTCGAGGTGACGCGTGATCTTGTCGGGAAGATCAATGATCAGTATGGCGAGGGAACCCTTGTCATGCCGAAGGCGCGGATTCGTGATGACGTCGCCAAGGTTCCCGGGCTCGATGGTGAGAAAATGAGTAAAAGCTACAACAACACGCTGCCGATCTTTGGTGACGAGAAACCGAATAAAAAGCTTATCATGCGGATCAAAACGGACTCGGCCGCCGTCGAAGATTCCAAACCGACTGAAAATTCGGTCATTCTCGCGCTTTACCAACTTTTTGCGAGTGAGGGGGACTATCAGCAAATGGTCTCCGACTACGAGAACGGAGGTTGTGGATACGGGGACTTTAAAAAGCGCCTTGCGGAGGCCTACTGGGATTACTTTGCGCCCATGCGGGTGCGTCGCGAAGAACTCGTGGCGAATCCGGATGAGGTCGATGCTGTTTTGAAAGCGGGAGCGGAAAAGGCGCGCGAAGAAGCGAGCAAGGTTCTGGATCGTGTGAGAAGAGCCGTCGGGCTAGTTTAGTGGATCGATTCGGCGACCAATCGTGGGGTCTCATAATTTCGGAACGGATCTTGCGGAGTTGCCTTTGTCGTCGTTGATAGCAGTCCACTGGATTTGCATGGAGTCTTGGCGGGTTTTTTTGCTTTCGGGGTCGAGCTCGATTTGCAAGAGCCTGACGATTTACCTGTTCTCTGTTCGGCGGATGATGGCGTTCTGAACTTTGGCACGGTTTTTCCCCAACCAAACTTCCTAGCTGCGGCTTCGAAAGCAATTTTATCGATGTCGAGCTTCACAGCGATGGCTGGGGAGGAAGGCCTTTATTTTTTCTTCAAGGAAGAAAGGACCGGGAAAATTCCTTAGATGCCAAATCGAACGAAAAGAACCACCGCCGCAACAAACATTCCGACCTTGAACATTTTTGCGCCTAGGTCGCGTGATGTCCCGTCGTATTTATGGAACTCCCCGTCAGGTGTTTTGATCTTGATGTGTTGCAATGACCACGCCACAGCGATCCCGATAAATCCTCCGAGAATGGAGAAAAACCACCCGAAGAAGATGAGCTTTTTTGAAGCCGGCTTGCCTTGTTTGAGACGCTCAACACGCTCCGACCTATCTGCTTCCAATTTTGAGGCATCAATACCATGTTCTTCGAGAAGTCGTCTGGCATGCGCAGTATCGAAGGCGCTCCACTCAGATGCATGGGTGACGACGTCGATGAGTTCTTCGTCGGATGCGTGGAGAAGATGATGACCTTCAGGAAGATCGGTCTTTAGGCTGTCAGCTTCCAAAGCTGCTCGAGCAGTCTCATAGTCTGAAACCTGAATATAGATGAACTTTTCAGATTCTCCACCCGCCCCGATAGAGGTGATGTCAAAGCCGCCTTCGTCAGTAATCAGTTGATGGGCGATTTCGGCATCATCTAAAACTGTGGCGACGTGCTTGAGAGCACCCGGATCCTGGGAGCGGAAGAGTTCAATTGGATCTTCTTGTGGCACAATGAGGAGTGTGCTTGATCAAGATGGCTTGGGGAATCTTCTTTACGGAAGTTTTGCCTAGATCGTATTTTGACTAACGGCCGTGGTGGTCGATCCTGCCTCGCGAATGCAGTTCATTGACTACTACTAACTGCATGGCTCGGTTTACTGAGTTGAGTAGAAACATTCGATGAGATGTTCGTAGTTTGTCAGCAGGGTTTCGTTCTCTGGAAGAAATTGAAGGTGCTGCGGGCTATGTCTGATATGGGGAGCAGATATGATTGGACGATGGCGATAAACAGGAACGGCAGAGAGCCAGCGAAGGTGCTCTGCCGTGATTCCGGGGAAACAAGTAGGATGTTTGTTCGACAGATTGAGTGTTAGCGTCGGGGGCCGCCGCGGTGGTCGATCTTGCCGTCGCCGTCGCGGTCTTCGCCGAATTCCATGGGCATGGTCCATTTGATGCCCTGGCGGCGACCTTCTTGAACGTGGGTGTTATAGTTCTTCTTCTCGATAGTTTTGGTAAAGGTCTCGTTGGCTTCAAGGAGAGCTTTTTTGAGGTCTTCGGTTTTGATGTCGAGAGGAAGAGATTTCACGATTTTACCTTTCTGGCCGTATTCGTCGGGGATGATAATTTTAATTTGGGAGGTGGACTTGTCGCCGGTGAGGGCTTTGGTCCAGGTCTTGGAATCGGTCTCGAAGTCGTAGTGGAATTTGCCGATCACTTCCGATTCATTGCTGAGGGCCGGGAGGGTCTTGCGGGCTGACTTGATCTCTTCTTCCGTGCCGGTGACGAGAACGAGAACCCGCTGGTCAGCGGAGGACACGTTAAGGCCGAGGCGGAAGGTGGGGAAGTCGGGCACCGCCGCGTCGGAAACCTTGCCTTTGGCCTTATATTTTTTTGCGATTTTACCGAGGGAATCTACAAGGTCATTACCAAAGATGTGGTTGGGTCCGCGGCCGCTACGAGAAAGGCGTTCCTTGCCATCGGGCCCGATGAGGCAAAAGGTGGTGTTTTCAAATCGACCGTTGAGGAATCCCCGCACGATCTTTTGAGCTTCTTCGCTTTCGTAGGAATCGATGCGGATGCATACAAAATCACGGGTGGCTTCGATAACGTTTTTTTGGCTGAACTCACGGTTCTGCGTGGCGGTGTAGCCGGGTCAAAAGACGCCTGAGATACCGCCGCACTGGGAGGCCACGGCCATGAAGAAGATGGGCTTGTTGGAGAGCTTGGCTTCCGCGAGGCCGTCTTCGAGAATGGGGTACCAGGCGATGCCGGCGGAACCGAGTTCAGCTTCGGATTCACCGAGGTTTTCGGGTCGTGGGCCACCGCCGCCACCCCGCCGCCCGCCGCCCCGACGGGCACCGGGGCTTTTTTCTTCACCACGTTGGGTCTGGCCTTGATTGTCTGGTCCGGGACGTCCGCCTGGGCGAGGAGGTCTTTCTCCACGTGGAGGTCTCCCACCCGGAGGAGGTCCGGGAGGTTGTTCTTGTTGTTGGGCGGAGACCGAGCCGCCAAAAGTGATGAGTGACGATAGGAGGAATGGGAGAATCTTCTTCATGAAAGGTTGAAGCTATCATGATGAAAATGAACCGGAGATGAACTGAAATCCCAACCCGGATCTTTTTTGTCAGAATCATCCGGTTTTGCTGCAAAGGTGAGCTTTACGTGCTCACAGGAACACCGGAACCATTTACGGGAAAAGTGGCTCCGAATCCTTCCTTGGTTTTTGTGATGATCACTTGGCTCCCTGCGAAAAATCCTTTGTTGAAGCTGTTGGTCCGTTTGTTGACTTTGGCAGCCGCAGGACGTTGAAGCTCTCCGAGATGCCAACTTCGAGGCCAAATTTGTCGAGGTTATTCAAGATGTGGTCGAGGAGCGGTGGGAGAAAACGGAAGGCTATGTTTGCGAGACTGATAAAGCGCGGGACGCGATTCATCGTTACCTTACCGACGGCAAGCTTGAATTTGAGAATGGCACCGATCCTCTTCGACTTACCATCCTTGGCGGCGAGCAATTGCACCCAGATGATGGCTAGATCGTTGCTGTTGTTCCTGGAGGAACCTCTTTTTTAGCCGCTAAGCGATGATGGCTTTCTCGACGTTTCCGGCGATGTCGGTGAGGCGGAAGTCGCGGCCGGCGTAGTTGTAGGTGAGGCGTTCGTGGTCGAGGCCGAGGAGGTGGAGCATGGTGGCGTGGAGGTCGTGCATGTGGAGGCGGTCGGTGACGGCGGTGTCGCCGACTTCATCGGTGGCACCGTGGGCGTGGCCGGGTTTGGTGCCGCCGCCGGCGAGCCAGGTGGTGAAGCCGCGTGGGTTGTGGTCGCGACCGTCCTTGCCTTGTGAGAAGGGGGTGCGACCAAATTCGCCACCCCACCAGACGAGGGTGTCTTCGAGGAGGCCGCGTTGTTTGAGGTCCTGGAGGAGGGCGGCGACGGGTTGGTCGGTGGCGCGGGCGTGGACTGCATGCTTGGGCATGTTGGAGTGTTGATCCCAGCGCGGATTGACTGATTCGTCCGAGTAGTTGACCTGAATAAAACGGACTCCGCGCTCGGCGAGACGGCGGGCCATGAGACATTGGCGACCGTAGTCGTCGGTCGCCTTTTCGCCGATGCCATACATTGTTTTGGTGGTGTCGGATTCGCCAGAGAGATCGAGAATGTTGGGAGCATTCATCTGCATGCGAAAGGCGAGGTCGAATGAGTCGATGGCGGCGTTGAGATTTTGGTCGTCTTTGGTTTGCGCTTGTTGCCGGTTGAGTTGTTGGAGGAAGTCGAACTGCCGGGATTGGGAGTTGAGGGGAAGGTGGGGGTTTTTGAGATTCCGGATGGTGGCTTTGGAGGCGGGGAGACCGGCCCGGCCGACGCAGGTGCCCTGATGGATGGCTGGGAGGAAAGCGTTCGAGTAGTTGCGCGGTCCGCCTTTGCTGGCAGAGGGCATGATGGTGACGAAGCCGGGGAGGTTTTCGTTTTCGGTGCCGAGTCCGTAGGTGACCCAGCTGCCCATGGAGGGGCGGACGAGGTTGGTGGCGCCGGTGTGGAGGAAGAGGGTGGAAGGCCCGTGGGCGACGCCTTCGGTGTGCATGGAGTGGATGAAGCAGAGGTCATCGACATGCTTGGCGATGTGCGGGAAGAGGCTGCTGACCCAGCGGCCGGATTGGCCGTGTTGTTTGAAATCCCAGAGGGGTTTGAGGAGTTTGCGTTGGCTCTTTTTTCCGAAGGTTTGTTTGCGGACGCCGACGAAGTCGAAGGTCTGGCCGTCGCGTTTGATGAGTTCGGGTTTGTAGTCGAAGGAATCGACATGGCTGGGGCCGCCGGCCATGAAGAGAAAGATAATGCGCTTGGCGCGGCCGGGAAGTACGGGAGGTTTCGGAGAGAGGGGATTTTCTTGGGCAGCTTGTCCGAGGAGTGAGGAAAGCGCGAGGGAACCAAATCCGCAGCTGGAGGATTTTAGAAATTGGCGGCGGTTTGGAATCATGGGTTGAGGAGGGGGATGGGTT
>JAPKDJ010000116.1 GCA_026421245.1 Akkermansiaceae bacterium
CTCCGGTCCAAAGGCGGCTTCAAGGCCCTCCCGCCAAAAGCAATTTCCTAGCAGTAAACGATCCTTTTCCGCAGACCACCACCTGCCCGTTCTCATATATCCCAACCCTCTCTCGACAACTAAATACGTAGTCATCAACTCGGGTCCCACCTTTCGCGAGGCCCACGATCGCACAAATTCACTCCAGAACCCGAAACTCCCCGACTGGGCAATCCTAGACCTGAACCAAGCTCCCAATGGGGAATCAGCTGGAAAAGTTGTCGCCGCCGACTTCTTCGACGAACACTGGCAGCTCAAGCAGGTCCCCATTCGAACTATTAAGGAGTAAAAGCTTAGAGTGAAAGTTTCGTTTTCACATTCTCTCGAAATGGAAGACAGGAATACAGTAAATTGATTGAGACCCAATGAAGAAATTACCTGCGGGCATCAAATTTCGTTACCCTTGGAGAAGCTACCAAAAACGAATTCTCGACGCATCCAAGAGGCATTTACGGGACAAGCACTTGCATGTGGTGGCAGCACCCGGTTCGGGAAAAACCGTGCTCGGTTTGCAGATGGTCGTCAACCTTGACCGACCGGCCCTCGTCTTTACCCCAAGCCTAGGCATTCGTGATCAATGGATACGTCGCTTCTGCGACCTTTTCCTCCAAGTGGATCATCCGCCTTCTTGGATTTCCACCGACTTGAAGAATCCGGGTTTCCTGACGATCACGACCTATCAGTCGCTTGGGGCGACGATGAAGAAAGAAGGAGAAACAAGTCTTCTAAAAGTACTTAACGACAAAGGAATCGAGACCCTCCTCTTCGACGAGGCCCATCACTTGCGAAATTATTGGTGGGAATGCCTGATGGCGATGAAGGACGGCTTGAATCGTTTGATTACCATATCGCTTACCGCCACTCCCCCCTATGACGTGTCACAGGTCGAATGGAATCGGTACATGGCCTTGTGCGGGGAAGTGGACGAGGAGGTGTCCATTGCCGAACTGGTGAAGGTTAAAAACCTATGCCATCATCAGGATTACGTTTACTTCTGCTCGCCGAACTCGAAGGAACAGAATGAGGTCGCCGAGTTTCAATCTCGGGTCGAGAGTTTCCTTAGTGATCTTGCCTTGGACCAAGAGCTTGTTTCCGCTATACAAAAGTGGCCGCCGCTGAAAGAGGCCGAAGGGTCGGTGGACGTGTTGAGCAAATGCAACGAGTTCGCCCTTAGCGTTGCGGTTTTTCTGGGCTTCGCTCACGGAGTGGTCCCGAAAAACTTCCTCGGGGTCATGGGACTGGAGGAGATCGAGCTACCGAAACTTAATACGGGGTGGGCCGAAGTTCTCTTGAACGGCTTGCTTTATGAAGTGCCGTACTTTCCAACCGAGCACAAGGGTCTGTGCAAACGCTTGCTTGCGGAGTTGCAAAGTTTCAACGCAATTCACCAAAAGCGAGTGCTCCTTCGTACGACTCCTCATCACGCCAAGATCCTTCGCTCGAGCCTCACCAAGCTCCAGAGCATCGCCGACATAATCGATATCGAACGAGACGAGATGAAAGAGCTCCTGAGGATGGTGGTACTGACGGATTACATCTGTCTCCACGACTTCCCCACCCCCGGAAAACCCGATCGAGAACTAAGCCGAATGGGGGTCGTCCCGATCTTCGAATACCTGCGCAAGCTACGCTTGGCCGGATTGTCGATCGGAGTACTGACGGGGAAACTGGTCGTGCTTTCCTCCGGAGTGAATCCGTTCCTCGATACCCTGGCGGAACGAAAAGGCATTGACCCGACCTCACTGGTCAGAAAACCACTGCCTCACGACGACGCTTATTTCAGCCTTTCGATAAAGGGGTCTTCCGATTCTCGGCTAGTGGAGCTGGTCACCGATCTGTTTCAGGAAGGTTTCATTCAAGTGTTGATCGGCACCACGGCTTTACTGGGAGAAGGATGGGATGCTCCGGCCATAAACAGTCTCGTGCTTGCCACAGTCGTGGGATCCTACGTCAGCACCAACCAGATACGCGGGCGAGCTATTCGAACCTTTTCTCTCGATCCTGACAAAACAGCCAACATCTGGCATCTCGCATGCGTTCATGCCGGACGAATCATCGGAAGGGACGAAGAAGCGTCTCCTCGGTTGATGGACGACATCGACCTGCTCGAACGTCGATTCGGAACGTTCACCGGCCTAAGCGTTACCCGACGGGCGATCGAGAACGGATTAGCTCGGATGGACTTGGGGGAGATCGAAGTCGAAAACTTGAACACGTCGACTTGGAATGCGCAAACGGTTGCTCGGGCCCGAAATCGGTACGATATGGCGAAATGCTGGCAAGAAGTATTCGATCATCTGGATGAACTGCCCGGCGAACAGTTTTGCCGCCCTTGCGAAGAAATCTTCGTGCCAAAAGGACGTATACCGGCCCAGCCCATAGTTCGGTTGCTGCTCAAGTCAAGAAATCCGTTTTTTGCATGGTTGAGGAGTTTTCAACAGGTGAGGATGGTGAAGCGAACCGCATGGATGCTATACGCGGCCCTTGGCGAAGAAGGATTCGTTTCCTGCGACGGATCGATATCGGTCACTCGAGGCACTAGAGACGTCCTCGCTCGCCTTCAGGGAGTACCTCGCAGGGAAGAGACGATTTTCACCGCTGCCCTGTCCGAAATATACAACCCTTTGCAAAAACCCAGATACCTCATTCGGATGGGCGACGAATGCTACCCGGTTCCACAATTACTTGCCACGAACAAAAGGCTCGCATCGGACTTTCATGCTCGTTGGCGACGAAGAGTGGGTCGTGGCGCCTTGGTCTACAGTTTAAGCAAGGAGGGACGGGCATTACTGCTACAGGCTCGTCAAAAACATTTGGCGACCCGTCATCAAGACGTCGTACGATCCGTCAAAGTGGTGTCATGAATCTCGCACCGGGCCGTCATAGCCCCTAACGCACCCGATAAAAAAACACCCACCCTACTCCACCGTGCCGGTGGCGTGGTTATAGAAGCGGGCTTGGCCGTTCTTTCGCTTCAGGAAGTAGAGCCACCGGTGGGTGTCGGCTTGGTACAGATAGCGATAGCTGCCCGGATTGGTCCAAAGCCAACCCTTCCCTTCGCTCCAGACCCAGAGTCCGTCAACGCCGTCCAGTTGGACGTACAGCCAACCAAGGTCAGCATGAAATATCCAGCCGTTGCCGTAAGGGCGAAACGCCCCGAACCACGGCGAAATCCTCCAACCCGCGTCCGCTTCCTCCGCGCTTGCCCACCATACGGCAGGCAAAATGGGCTCGGGAACCACGAATCAACCCCCTTTCTCCCCCATGTATTCCGCCAAACCCGGGTTTCCGCGACCTTCCCGCCAAAAGCAAATTCCTAGCAGTAGAACGAACCAGGCTCGAACTGTCAAAATGCTTTAAGAACAGTTGAAGGTATCAAAGCCAAACGAATATGCGTTGACGGCTTCGCGTGCATCGTATTGTTATCCGGCGGACTGGCGGTGGCCGGATAACTAAAGCATATCAACGGTCTTTGCCAGCGTCCCATTCATCAAGGATGGATTCTTTCGGCAATTCCAAGTCTGGGCGTGAAATTCGCCAAACCACATAACACCCAACTATGACGACGAAAGCAGCGGAATAGATGAAGCCATATGGGTAACCAGTTTTCGCGCAAGCCACGATGGTCGCGGTGAAGGCGTCGATAAGCGTTTAAAGTTTCAGTGGCGTAAACCAGTTGGAATAACCTGTCTACTTAGCTAGACGCGCTCGGGTGCAACGCCTTGTTAGGCTGTTTCTTTGTGCTCTGTATTCTCTCCATTCATTCACTCGTTCACTGGAATTTCAACAATCACAAGAGAGTGTGGCGGCAAGTTGATGGTGCCTTTCTTGAAGGTCAATTCTGTTTTATTTGGTACCACACGATGAGGATGTTCAATGTCGTTGTAGGAATCGGGGGCTTCACCCGTGAGAACGGTGGCCGTGTAAGTGCCATCAGTCAGATTCTCTGCCATTTTGAGCGTACAGGTCACCTCTTCCGATGGGTGACGATTCATCATGGCGACAGCCCATTTCGTGCCTGTTTCATCCACCGTAGCGATGGCATCGACCATTGCAACAGATGACGTGCCATGTGTGAGTCTGTCCGCGCTGACTTGCGTCTTGGCAACATGCGTCTGGAGCAGATTGGCGTACATCGCCATGGTGTGAAAATGTGTCCGCTTGACGATCCCCTTCGGGTGAGCGTACAGGGGGCCTGTCTGGTTCACAAGGCAGGCGATGTTCGCCATAGTGACATCTTCAGCGTTACGAAGGCAGGCGTTGAAGAACGAGGCGCAAAACAGCGCATCAGCCATGGTGTAGAGTGAGGGTTCAAGGCTTTTGTCGCGTGCTTTGATCAATGCGATGATCTTTGGGTTCTGATAATCGATTTTTCTGGCCTGATGACCTGAAAATCCCGGATGGTGCCAAGAGCGCAGGTTCCATTCATCAAAGGCAATCTTGATCCGCCCTCGCATACCCGCAGCGTCAATGGACTTGACGACGGCGCTTATGTGAGCATCTGGCTTCTCGGAGAGCATCATGCAGGAAAGGTAATCCGGGGTATGGTGCGTCTGGAAGTTTGCAATCCAATATTCGTGAACCGAGAGTAGATTCAGGTGCTGTGCGGCAGTCTCAAATAGGTAAGGATCTATACGAGCATTCGGTCCGTGTGTTCCTGAACATGTCACTCTAATACTAGGATCGACCCGTTTCATCGCGATGGCGCCGTCACGCACTTTTTGGATGTATGCTTTTCCACTTCGTTCGTTCCCTACACTCCAAAAATTGACGTTAAACGGCTGCGATTGGCCGTTTGCCTTGCGCATCTCGGCAAACTTACCCTCGGTTGAGTTGCAATACTCAACCCAGTCAGCCATTTCTTGTATCTCTGCCAATCCGTTCTGACAAATATAGGGTTCTGCTCCCAGTCGACGGCAGAGCTCTACGAACTCATGGGTGCCGAAGGTGTTGGGTTCAAGCACTCCCCAGCGATCATCGTCATAGGGTTGACGTATCTTTCCTACACCTTTCTGCCAGTGGTAGCTATCGACGAAGCACCCGCCGGGCCAGCGAATAACAGGCATCTTCAATTCCTTGATTGCCTTGATTACGTCGAGTCGGAATCCCCTCTTATCAGCCAGCGGTGAACCTGGCTCAAAGAAACCACCGTAGATCTGTCTGCCAAGGTGCTCGATAAAACCGCCGAAGATCATCGGATCGTAGGGTTTTGCCGGTTCATTCGCAGCGATAAGAATGGTCGCCTGGTTCTGCGTCGATTGCGCATCCACGTTTGAAGTCGCTACGCAAAGCAAGACGCAAACCCGCGCAACGGTACTGAGACTAGAGGTTTTGCTCATGAGTTGTTTTTCATCTTTGCGGACGTCTGGGCTCTCCGGCGGCTAACTCGAACTACGACCAGCTGTAACAACGGAGAGACACTCACAAACTACACAAAGCTCCGGCAAACTCAAGGAGCGGTTAGCCGTCGGGAGCAGCCGCTTGTTCGCTCATGGTTCGATGTTCCGAAAACCCTCTTTGTCGTAAAAGTTCTTCACTCGATACTCTTCACTCTCGAGTTGTCCCATCTCTTTTTTCGTATGCCAAATCTTGTGATCAACGAATATTAATGGAGTGTAGATCGGACCAATAACATGTAGCCAAGAATGCTCTGAAACAGGTTCAAAAACACTCCGCTCAAAGGTCCACCCAAAAGGATTCCATCTATATCCGAAAGCTCCCTTTGGAATAATGATCGCCTCACCGTCGGAATCTAATGTCCCACCATATGCAGCTGGCTCGTAGTATCCTCCGCTAGACATCACCACATAAGGAACAACGTAAAGGGTAACAGCGCCGAGTGTGAAGCGAATGAGGATTCTTTTACGACTCATTTTGGAGCGAACGTCGAAGGCCTGGGACCCGCTACCGGGAGCGCCGGGATACTCTGAAGAAGAGCCGATCAGCGCCTGGATCAGGATTTGCAAACGGCCCAAAGGTCGTGACTTGTCCACCCGAGGGGATGTCATCATCGACGTCGGAGGAGAAGCCGATGAGGTCATTTGAGAAGTAGACGGCGTAGGTTTGACCAGGGCGGGAAGTGAAGGACAAGGTGAAGGTATCGTTCACCTTGTCGTAAGTGATTTCAGTGATTTTAGAGGCTCCCGATCCTGGTCCGGAATCCGGTCCGGCAGCGAAACTGGCAGCGGCGGCCGCATCGTTCATGGCTCCGCTATAGATTCGAAATTCATTGAGATCGCCATTGAGGTAGCTGTCCCCGGTCCAGTTGGAGCGTCCAAGCCAGTTGTTGATGTCGTTGATGTCCCGGGGAGTGAAGGTTGTCGTGCGGGTTCCTTGCTGAACTCCGTCACGATAGATTGTCAGTTGGGCACCACCTTGACTGTCGGAGGTCCAGACTCCGGCAACGTGGTATTCCTGGTCCAGAATACTCTCAAGATTGGTATCTTGCATTTCCGGCACATCATCGACCGGGCCTGTGCCGCCACCAGGTGAAAGCGCGTCAAGATTGCGCACTTCGATTCGTTGGGTGTTGAAATCGGTGCCTCGGTTTGGTGCAAACATGAAATAGTCTTGTCCATTACTTGCGCCGGAATTCCCCTCGCTTAATTCCCCACTTGCAGTGGACCCAAAGTCCCAAATGCGAGCCCAATTGTCAGCCGAATGGACGGTATACCAAGCCTCAAAAGTAAGATGGCTTAGCGATGAGATGATGCCATTGGGGAGATCAACATATGCGGCATCAGCGGTGGCCCCATCTACTCCGCCGGGAAGGGTGAGAGCTGATCCTGTCCACACTCCATTTGAGCCGACGATCGTTCCGTCTGCACCTCCGATAAGGTCCGGCACTAGGGCGCCGGGAGCTGCCGGACCCGCGATGTTGTCAAAGGTATATCGGTGAATCATGGTTGGTTCGGTGGTGTCGGAAACGAGGGGGTCCAGACCTTCCGTGATCTCGGGTCCGTCGTTAATGCCGTCTCCATCAGTATCGACTAAGGCCGGATTGGTAGAGTGATCGTTGATTTCCTCGCCGTCGTTCAATCCGTCACCATCGCTATCGGCGAGCAGAGGATTGGTGGAGTGGATGTTCACTTCGGTTCCGTCCTTAAGGCCGTCGTCGTCGGTGTCGTCATCATCAGGAGCGGTTACCATTTGAAATTCTTGTAAATTGGAAAGCCCGTCGCTGTCCTCATCGAGGGCGGCATCATTCGGGTCGTTGGGATCGAGAAAGTCAAAGAGGTCTTCATAGGCCGTAGGAATTTGATCATTGTCAGAGTCATCCTGAAGATCGATGACGGCATCCGGTCCGGCGGTTCTAGAGACGTTTATCTGATCAGTAGTGAGAGCTTCGTCGTAAATACGAAACTCGTCAAAGGTGGCGTCGAGGTTTCCGTCGTTGAGCCAGGTGGATCGTCCGAGCCACA
>JAPKDJ010000009.1 GCA_026421245.1 Akkermansiaceae bacterium
CTGCGACCTCTTCACCCCCAGTGAAGCGCGCTACCAAGCTGCGCTACGCCCCGACACTTGCCTTTCAGCGGCCGTGTTTTGCCAGAGTTCGCGTTTTTGGCAAGAAGTTTTCACGGCTCCGATCGAAATCTTCTCGAGGCGATTGAGGGGTTTGCTTTTTACAGTTGCTCGGCACATGTTACCGACAACGAATGGCGACGGGCAGGAAAGCATGGAATTTGGAAGACCTCGTCGATTTCGAGGTCGCGGTGCAGCAGTCGCCGACAGTTGAGGCCGAAGTGGGAAGACGCATTCGGGAAGAACTCCGCGGAGTTGATCAATCGGAACTGGGCCAGCGTCGGTGGGGGTTCAAGGAATGGCTTCGATCCAAGAAGGGGGGAAGCGGGGCAAAAGTGGTCACGGTCACCCGTTTGGGGGGACTGGCACTATTGATTGGAACGATTTTACTCGGAGTTGGGGTAGTTCGCGGATTGGTTACGAGGATCGACGGACAATCGGCGCTCAATATCTGGATTTTATTGGCAGGAACAATTGGAGTCCAGTGGGTCATTCTTCTGTCCGGCCTGGTGACCTTTCTGTTGGCGCGTTACTGGATTGGCGGTCTGGGCTGGCTGAAGGAGATAGTTGCGTCAATGGTGCGACGTTTTGCCGGTAAGGTTAGCCCTGAAGCTTGGCGTTCGTTGATTCAGGGAAAGGGGAAACAACCCTCGGCCTTGGCCTGGCGCTTGACCCGAATGCTGCAGTTGGGGGGAGTCGGATTTAATGTGGGGTTGATCGCGGGGCTTTTCGGGGTGCTTTGGTTTACGAATGTTAATTTCTATTGGGAGTCCAGTTTGTCTCAGTTTGGGAGCGAGAGTTTAGGGAAGGTGACGCGGTTTCTAGCGGCAATCTGGGGTGGGGGGGGATTGACGGATTCGCAGATTGCGGGATTGAAGGATATTTCGGGAAAAACCGGTGATGGCAACTGGAAGGCATTCTTCAATTTTATTTTCGCGGCCCTGTTTCTGTGGGGATTATTTCCGCGGGTGTTGCTTTGGATTATGGCGGTTTTGAAGGAGCACAAAACCTTGGGAGCTTTGGAGTTTCAAGATCTCGAGCATCGTCAACTTTGGCGTGAAATCAGCCGGGCGGAACGTGCGGTGACGATGGAAGGGATGAAAGACGGGGTGGTTCTTCTTGATGTGGGTGGGCTTGGTTTGGAGACAGCGGAGATACGACCATTCTTACTGCAAACTTTGCGGGTGAATCCGGAAAAATCGTATGCAGTGGGGGTTCTCGATACGTCGGAAGAACGGGAGGCCTGGGAGGCCATTCGATCGGCTCCCTGCGGGGTGGTGATGTTGGTGGAGGGCTGGAGTCTTTCTCCGAAACAGATGACCGCTTTGGCGGAGCGAATTCGGCGAGAGGCCGGTGAGGACACGGTGCTGCGGGTTTTGGTGATGGGGGACGGGGTGAAAGCCCCGCATGACGATGACTTCCAAATCTGGCAGGAATTTATCGACGGGCTGCGGGATCCGCGGCTGGAATGTGTGGCTTTTGAAGGATGAAAGAATGGGTGACAGATGCGCCAACCTTCGCGGTGGTAGGAAAGATCAATATGGGGAAGTCATCAGTGCTTTCGACGCTGCTTGAGATTGATGACGACAAATTAATCCGGGTGAGTTCGACGCCGGGTGAAACAACACATTGCCAGGTTCTGCCGCTGACTTTTGACGACAGAGAGATGATTCGGTTTGTCGATACGCCGGGGTTTTCCCGGGCGCTTGAGGCGATGCGGGCGATTCAGGATTTGCACGGGGAGGGAACTCCTAGCCTTGCGACGATCAAGCAGTTCGTGACCGAGCAACTTGAGAAAGGAGAATTTGAGGATGAGGCGAGGCTTCTTCAGCCGATTATCGAGGGAGCGGGAGTTCTCTATGTGATTGATCCCTCCAAACCATTGCGGGACACATTTGTGGCGGAGATGGAAATCATTCGATGGACGGGAACACCGCGCATGGCCCTGTTGAATGAAAAGGCCGAACATGCCGAGCGGACGGAAGAATGGAAAAGTCGATTGGGAAGTTATTTTAACTTGGTTCGGACCTTCAACGCCCATCGGGCCCGGTTTGATGAACGGCGGAGTTTGTTGAAGGCTCTTTTAGAGATCGATGAGAAGAATAAGTCCCGGATTGAAGACACGATTCGACTCATTGACAGCGAGTGGGAGCAACGGCGTGAGGAAAGTGCCGAGTTCATCATGGAGTTTTTGGCGAAGTCTTTGAAGCATCGCGAAACTGAGAAAATCGATGAGAAAGAGGAGGAATTGGAACATCGCAAGGAGCGGGCCAAGGAGCAGCTGAAAAGGCGCTATTATTCGAACATTGCGAAGTTTGAGGAGAAAACCTATGGGAAACTTTTGAAGCTCTACCGTCACAAACTTCTCAAAGTAGAAATCGCAGAGGAAAAGTTCCACGGAGTCGATTTGAGTTCCGAGGAGACCTGGCAAAAGTGGGGGCTTTCACGCTCTCAGCTTGCGATTGCGGGAGGGTTGGCCGGAGGGGCGGCAGGGGCAGCAATCGACATCGGGAGCGCGGGCCTGACTCACGGATTGGGAACGGTCTTTGGTGCGTTGACGGGCGCAGGGGGGGCTTTTTTCAAAGGAGAGAGCTTGCCGGAGTTGAAAATCACGGCCCAGGGAGTGAGTTTTGATGGCAGTAGTCACAAAGCGCTCATTATGGGGCCACCGGAGAGTGACAACTTTGCGTGGATCCTTCTCGACAGGGTTTTACATCATTATCAGGAAATCGTGACCCGCGCTCACGGTCGTCGGGATGAGGGCGTGATTGATGGTGAGGGAACTGGCTGGGTTCGTCTGCTCGGCCGCGATCGCCGGACGATTATTCAAAAGTGGGTCATCAGCCAACTGAAGGGAGCGGATCAAAGCTTTGATCCAGAGGTGTTTCGAGAGCTGGTCAAGGTCCTCGAAGAGGTGGAGGCTGGCTAAAAGCTGGTCAGAATGAAAAAAACCTTCTAAAATTCTTCTTCGCCGATGAATTTTTTCAGATGGGTCACGTCCAAGCAGTTGATGGCACCAGTCGGGGCCTCTCCCGATGCCGGGGCGGGCGACCAGGAAGTTCCTGATCGCCAACTCATCAAGGCGTGTCAAAGTGGGGATGTCCGGGCTTTCGAGACTCTCGTGACACGCCATCGTGGTAAGGTATATGCGATGGTTCAAAATATGATCAAAAATGAGGCCGATGCTTGGGATTTGTCTCAGGACATCTTCCTCAAGGTTTGGAAAGCGCTTCCTAAATTTGAAGCGCGGGCCAAATTTTCGACTTGGCTCTACCGCATCACCCACAACGTGGTTTATGATTGGTTGCGGAAGCGCAAGATCGATTCCGTCGGTGAGTTGGACGATGGTATTTTGAACCAATCCGACATCGCAGCAGGATCGCGAACGAGCCCGTCTGTGACCGCTCGTCCGGACCAAGCACTTGTTAATTCCGAATTAGGGGAACGCATAAACGCCGCCCTCGCTACTTTGAATGCAGAACATCGTGAAACGATCCTTTTAAGAGAAGTCCAAGGCTTCGACTACAAGGAGATCGCGAAAGTGATGGACTGCTCTCTGGGGACGGTGATGAGCCGTCTCTACTACGCCCGTAAAAAACTCCAAGCCCTACTCAGTGATGAAAAAGGAAAAGACTGAAGAATTGTTCGTGAAATGGATCGATGGCCTGCTCACTCCCGAAGAGGAGGCCCAGCTTGCCGCTGCTATGGAAAGTGATCCGGGGATGAAGGCAGAGCTACAGGAACTTAAAAAGATTTCTGAATCTGTGGTGTCTGAGGTTCCGGCTTCGGTTGAGCCTCCCTACGGTGATTTTTTCAACAGCAAGTTGATGCGAAAGATCGATCTCCAGATCCAGTCGCAGCGCCCGGCCAAGAAAGCGGAGCGTTGGTGGCAATCGATGCGATGGGCCTGGGCTCCGGTAAGTGCTTTGGCTTTGGTGCTTTCGTTTTTTGCCGGGCATCGGATTTCCCGCCCTGCGGATCCGCTTGCTCAGAAGAAAACTTTCGTTGAGTTTACCGCAGAACTTCCAACCGTTTATTTCACTGGTGAGGCGCTGGACGCGGAGGTGATTGCCGACTTCGAAGGAGATGTTTCGGCGATTGTGGTGAATGGTCTTTCGGCCATTCGTGACGATATCGATTTCGTGACTGTCAACACAAGCGCAAGTCTTCCTGAGAGCTATGAAAGCTCCGAGGCCCGCCGTTTCCATTAAATCACTATGAATCCTGCCGTTCTTCTTGCTCTCCTTTTGTCATTTACTTCGGATCTTTTCGCTCAGGATCCCGGGATGGAGGCGATTGGCTCAATGAGTGTGCAGCTGATTTTTGCTACAGACGGAGATCCGGAAATTGCAGGTAAATTGGCAAAGGAGATGACTGTCACCGATCTCAAAAAATTGCAGGGAATCAAGGAAATCAAATTTGAACATTATCGGCTTTTGGGAGTCGATAAACCCGTTATCCTCAAGGGCTACGAGAGCTGGGCCACTCCATTGCGCCCCTCGAAAGAGATTCTGGTCAGTTTTCAACCGATCAAACGTAGCGGTGATGAGAGGATTCAGATGGTTCTAGAATATTGGCAAAGCAAGCGTAAGGTTTTCAGCACCAATCCGGAGTTGAAAAAGGGTAAAACTCTTTATCTTCTTGGGCCGGAATGGCGCAAGGGCCGCATGATTCTAGCAGTCAAAATTGAAGAACTGAAAAAGTTATGAATTACTTCAACGCGACTGCGCTTTCTCTTTTTGGGACAATCATGTCCCTGTCCGCTAAGATGGTATTTGAGACCAAGTTGGTGGTGATTGAAGCGAACCCGGATGAAATTTTTGTGACCGGGGAATTTCCTTTTGAGGTAACAGGTGATGGCGAGACCATCATTTCCTATGATGCCTTGTGTTCTTGTCTTGCGGGGCGCGTAGAGCCTCTCCTTCCGGATCGATCCGCCAAACTGAATTGGAAAGCGGGAGAAAAGGGGGTCATCAAAGCTCGTTTTGACACTTCCAGGTTTTTGGGAACGGTCGACAAAGCCATCGAATTGAAACTTGAAGGGGAAAAGGATCCAATCCATCTGATCGTCAGAGTCAATGTGCCCGAGCTTGTTCAGTTAAAGCCCTCCACATTGAAATGGGACAAAGGGAGTGAAGCCAAGGAGAAGGTGATTAAGGTGAAGATCAATCACACCGAACCAATCAAGATTCTTTCCCATGCCGGGAACAACGAAAAGTCCTATCCTTATGAGTTAAAAACAATCAAAGAGGGCTGGGAATACGAGATCCGGGTCAAGCCGACTGACACATCCCAGTCAGGAATAGGAATGATTAGTCTGCGGACAGACAGTAAGATCGGAAAATTTAAGCGGGCGACAGCATACGTGACTACCAAACCCAAGTTAAAGATGAAGCCTTTGACCGAGGCCCGGGAATGAAGAGTTTTATCATTGCGTTGGGTTCTTTGCTCGTTCTGAGCGCAGCGGCCGGTTTGATCACTTGGAAAGTCGTTGGTGCTCCAGACCGGGCGATCTCTTGCGATCCTGAGAGTCTTCCCGAGCACCATGTCTGCCTTTCGACTATCCGCAATTGGCCGGAAGATGCCATTCTTTGGGTGGATGCCCGTCCTAGGGCCGAATGGGAGAAAAATGGTGTGAAAGGCTCGGTCCTGGTGAATGACCTCGAGGAGTGGTTCGATCTTGAACCAGAGTTCATGATGCAGATGATGGGAAACCCCAGAGCAAAGGTCGTTGTTTACTGCAATCAAGCGGGTTGTGGCTCGTCAAAGTATGTTGCCAATCAGCTCCGAGAGCGTCATGCTGGGACCTTGGACTTTGAAGTTCATGTCCTCCAAGGTGGGATTAAAGCGCTTTTGGCCGAGGGGAAATAAAACCAGAGTCTCCAGTTTTGGACTCTCCCCGGATGAGCTCCAGATAAGGCTTTGGAGGATCTTTTTCAGGGTCCCAGGGCTACAGTCAGTGCGCAGGGAGTGCTCCTCCCTGGCTCATGTCCTTGATTTGAGCGAAGGTTTTGGTTTTTTTTTGAGATATGCGGTGGCAAGTGCGTGTCTGGATCCTGGTGCTATGTTTGGATGAAAGGTCACCTCCGTCATCGTTTCTGGACTGAGGACCTGGTCATCAAAACAGGATGCGTTGTAGGTGATGAGGCGATGAGGCGATGAACGGTTCTAATTCCTTTGGTCGGTTTGGATGAAAAGGTCTCGATGGTAAGCTCAAAAAGATCGATAAATAGATCCACATGAATCTTGGGAGGTTTGTCGTCTGAAAAACCGATGGTTCTCACATAGATAATGCGGGTCAAGCCTTGGTCGGGTTCATCAAACGCTACTGAAAAGCAGACCTCAAAGGATCGGTTTTGTTGGCGAGTCATGATCTGCCGGGGAAGGGGGAGCGGAAGGAAAGGACTGCTGGGGAGGAGTGGGATAGGGGGCGGTGATAGACGCCTAACAGTGGGGACAAGGGGCCGGTGACTCCAAATATTGACCGAAAAACCTGAAGCTCGCGTCGCAACTCGGTCACAAGAATTCAATGCTATCTGTTTGTGACATCGGGGATTGTTAGGATAGTTTAAGGATCCAAAGCCGTTAAGACCAATGGGCATGATTCGTAGAAGTGACAAGAGTGCAAAGCAAGATTACCCTTGTCCCGTGAAACGTTTGTTCTGGTTTGTTCTTGATTCGGTAGGGATTGGGGGCGCTCCGGATGCTGCTGACTTTGGGGATGATGGGAGCGACACTCTGGGGCATATTGCCGATTGGTTTTTGAGCAGAGAAGGCCGGCCCCTCCAACTTCCGCACTTGCAAAGATTGGGGCTGGGGGAGGCCTATCGGCTCGTCCATGGGAATCTTCCCGCGGGCTGGCCGGAGTTGGACATCGCCGGAGCTTTTGCGGCAGCCACTGAGATATCCACTGGCAAGGATACACCAAGTGGACATTGGGAAATGGCGGGAGTTCCCGTCCGTTGGGACTGGGCTTATTTTTCGGATACCGATGATTGTTTTTCTCACGAACTATTGAGTCACCTTCATTCGATGTGTCGGCTTCCAGGGTCGTTGGGTCATTGCCATGCAAGCGGAACAGAAATCATCGCACGTCTTGGTGCGGAGAGTATGAAATCGGGGAAACCGATTTTTTACACCTCGGCGGACTCGGTTTTTCAAATCGCGGCTCACGAGGAATTGTTTGGGTTGGAGAAACTCCACCGGGTCTGTGAGGTGGCACGGGCTGCGCTCATGGATCCATTGGTGGGGCGGGTGATCGCGCGACCGTTTATTGGCGAGCGGGGGGATTTTACACGGACCGGAAACCGGAAAGATTACGCGGTCCCTCCTCCAAAATCCACGGTTCTGGAGAGGGTTAAAGAGAAGGGCTATCGGGTTACGGGAGTGGGGAAGATAGGAGATATCTTCGCTCACACCGGAATGTCGCGGGAGGTCAAGGCGAATGGACACGATGAACTTTGGCGTGTCACCCGGGATGTTATGGATGATGGAGGCCTCATCATGACTAATTTTGGCGACTTCGATATGCTCTATGGCCATCGCCGGGATCCTCGCGGATACGGGTTGGCACTTGAAGAATGGGACCGGCAACTCGGATTTTTTTTGGAGGAGATCACCGACGAAGATTTTCTCATGATAACGGCTGATCATGGGAATGATCCAACCTGGCGGGGGACTGATCACACCCGGGAGCGCGTTCCTGTTTTGTCTGCAGGAAAGGGAGACTACGGGATCAGAAATAGTTTTTCCGATATCGGGGCCACCGTAGGGAACTTCTTTGGAGTCGAGATGGACGAAGGGCGGGTGATTGGCTAGCATGCCAGATATGGCAACACCTCATCTTGAAACCGAAGACGGCGAGTTCGCTGAAACCGTCTTGCTTCCAGGGGATCCTTTGCGAGCTAAATTTATTGCCGAGAATTTCCTTACCGAAGTGAAGGAGGTCAATGGCGTGAGGAATATGTTGGGATTTACCGGACTCTATAAAGGGACCCGGATTTCGGTGATGGGAAGCGGGATGGGAATTCCCTCGATCTCGATTTATGCCAAAGAACTGATTACCGAGTATCGAGTCAGGAATCTGATTCGCGTGGGGAGCTGCGGGGCTGTTTCAAGGGATGTGGAGGTGCGTGACGTTTTGATCGGTATGGGTGCCTGCACTGACAGCGGGGTCAACCGGTCCCGGTTCGGTGGTTGCGACTTTGCGGCCATTGCAGATTACGAATTACTTGAGGCCCACGTTGCTGCGGCCAAGGATCTCAATATCCCGGTGAAAGTGGGAAATCTTTTTTCTGCGGATCTTTTCTATACGCCAGTCTCCGAAATGTTTGATCGAATGGAAAAGATGGGGGTGTTAGGGGTGGAAATGGAAGCAGCAGGTCTTTTTGGGGTGTGCGCTGAATTCGGTGCCAAAGGAATGGCCATCTGTACCGTCAGCGATCATATCCGTACAGGTGAAACCACTTCGAGTGAAGAACGAGAGAAGAGCTTTACGGCGATGATGGAGATTGCTTTAGAAGCGGCACGGAGGGTGGCGTCATGACCGATCAGGATCTCATCAGCAAGGCAATGGAGTCCCGCGATTTTTGTTATTGTCCTTATTCCAAATTCCCTGTCAGCGCCGCCTTGCTATCCAAGTCCGGCAGGGTTTTTACCGGAGTGAATGTGGAGAATGCCTCGTATGGCCTGACCATTTGCGCTGAGCGAGTCGCGATCGGAACGGCAGTTGCATCGGGAGAACGGGAGTTTATGGCAATTGCCATTGTAGTGAAAAATGGAGGCAGTCCCTGTGGGGCCTGCAGACAATTTTTGAATGAGTTTTCACCGAGACTGAGAATCCTCATGGCCGATGAAAACGGGAAGTTGGTCCGGGAAACGACGCTCGACAAGCTCCTGCCCGAGGCATTCGGACCTCATTCACTCTGAGCCACTCTGAAGAATCGCTTGGAGAGAGAATTGGCAGGAGGCTCGAAGCGGAATTGCTTTGAAAGTTCAGTGGTCGTGAATGTCGAATCGGGGAGATCATCTTTCCAGCTTCCGGGAGCTAGCGTGTCAGAATATTCGATTTGATATGTTGGGCCCGCAAAGCCATGCCACACAAGAACCGGATCCAGACTTCCATTCATTTCGATCTTAATTTCAGGGGAGGTGTCGGGGGCGAGTGAGACGATTTGAAGATCGGCAACCAGAAGGAAATTGTCGCCAAAGAGGAATGGGTTTTTGGAGGTCAGAGCCCATTCAAAGCCCACTGCGGCCAAATTGATCGCGGGTCCTGTTTCCGCATTGGTGAATGTGGCGTTCTCAAACAAAGGGCTACCATTGATGCTGGCACCCCAGGTATTTGAGGTGAGATCTATGATCATGAAGAGGTCGTAAAGTTCTTCATGAATAAAATCGAATTCGGTATCGAATTGGCTAAGACCATCTTCTCTCCAAAACCCAAAATTTGATCCCGATGCAGCCGGGGCTTCATTATCAATCCGAATGGATGCGAGGCGGACACCTGAACTGTTGTAGATCGAAAAGAAAAAGTCATCCCGATAGTTGTTGTCAGAGTCTTTAACTGAAATCAGGGTTTCAATCTCGATGATGGACTCTCCTGAGGTGACATGATCGTGGGGAGTCTGGGTAAGAATCCGAACTCGATTTCGACTGGGTCGGTTGAGACCCAGGCCGGCGGTTTTTCCGAGAGCCTGATTAAAGGCGAGATCGTCGATGAAATCGACACCTCTGCGGGTGTTGTCTGTCCCCCAAGCTGAATCAGCGGTCCATTGATTGTCTCCGACATTGAACTCTTCAAAATCTGTCGAATAGAGAGTTTCCCCAAAGGCGGTGTGCCAGGCCAAGAGGATGATAAAGAGATTTCTCATGCGTTGTATGAAGATTTACTTTCTTAGATCTCACAAGAAAAGAGGCAACTTCCACCGGAAGTTGCCTCTGGAAATTGATTCGTCTGATCTTCGAGAGTTAGCGGTGTAGTCGCTGAGGGCGCGCGCCCCAAGGGGGGCGTGGTCCTTCTTCTTCATCACCCTCACCACCACCACCATGTGGTGGGCGGGGAGGCGTGCCATGATTATGGCGACGAAGACGGTGGAAAAACTCTTCAGACGAGATGTCACTGCTTTCGTCGGTATCAAGACGAGCAAAAATCGCATTGCGAATCATGTCAGGGAGGCGATCAACACCGGGAATCGTGGCGTATTCTTCCTCGCTGATAAGGCTGTCTTCCCCTGCGATTTCATTAAATTTTTCAAGGCGGCGCTCTTCGATGCGGTCACGGAGAGCTTCACGGGCGACCTCGATCTCGTCGCGGCTTATTTCACCATCACCATCGGTGTCTATGCTGTTGCGGCGTTCTTCGCGCATCTTGGCCCGGAGGTCACGAATGGCCTGACGCTCTTCTTCGTCAATTTTACCATCTTCGTTGTTATCGAAGTGCTGAAGAAACTCAGGGAGAGTGCCGTCACCGATTGAGCGATCGCCGGCTTGGGCGTAACTACAGGTCACGACAATGGCGGCTATGACTGTGAATTTTGATTTCATGGATTTGTTCGGAGTTTAGGGGGACATATACCTGACGCGTCAAAACATCGGGCGGTTACAGAAAAATGATTTTTATTATAAGGAGATCCGGATCCGGAAGAACGAACGAATGACTGATTCAAATTCAAAAGTCAACGCCATTCCGTTCCCTTCCTTGGAAGGCAAAGTCTGCCAGTTTTTGAGATCGTTGGAAAACTCTAGATGGTAGGTGCGATCGAACCGGGATGGAACTGAAACTGAGATCGTGTCATTTTCCGATAGGATGATTAACTTGAGATTAGACGCTGAATTGAGTGGATTGGTTCCAGCAAGGATAGCCTCGAAAAAGTCATCTTGTCCGTCCTTGTCGGAATCAGAGAGAGAAGGATTCGTTCCCAAGGTGATCTCTTCGATATCAGACAAGAGATCTCCATCCTGATCTGTGAGTGGGACAATCGAGAGATTATCGATGGCGATTCCCTGAGGTTGGGGGCTGGCAACAAAGGTTTGTCCGACATTGGCTTGCCCTGGAGTGTGTGGGCCGGCTTGAACCGTCCAAGTGAAGTCCTCAGCAACCCCTCCCATCCCGGTTCTGGTCAGGCTTTTTTGGCCAATCTGGGTACTTGCTGATTGGGAGACTCCGATTGGAGTTGAGGTCAATCCCATGGCAGGACCCGCGGTGGCTGTGAAAGTTCCTTCATAGCTGATGAATTCACGGACTTGGCCGTCGATGACCAGAGCCATGCCATCGGGGGCGCCATTCTGAATGCCGGAAATATCTTTGGTGTAAAAACGCGGAAGACCCAAGGGTGGGGTGGGATCCGTGACAAATGAATTGAGTCGATATACGGTGCCGGTCCCATACGGAATTCCGTTTCTTCCGTTGTAGAGATGAAGGATGACTTTTGACAGGTCTCCGGTAAAGGCTTCCCCAACTGAGATTTCGACAAACTCTCCGGTATCACCGCCTACATTGTCGTAATGGAACTCATTGATGAAAATGTCGTTTGAAGCCGAGTTCTCGGAGCTCCCCGGGATTGCCCTGAGTTTCAGGAAAAATTCCTCGTTCGGGAGAAGTTTGAATCCTCGGGCATAAGCCTGTTTTGATTCAAAAACAGGAGGGGTGATCTGGCCGGATGGACCGTCAGTCGACGCGTGGAAGGTGAGAGTAGGAAATAAGGTTTCCTGCCCGTTTCGTTCCAACATCACCTCCCAACGATCACCGGATCCATCAGTAAAGCGCCGCCATTGCTTCGCATCAAAAGAGATTGAAAGAGCTTCGATGGTTGTTGGAGAATCGTTTCGAAAAGTTGTGGTGAAATCGACTTGCTCGGTCGCAAGGAGACCAAGGGAGTGATCATAGGAACGTGCTCCGGCGGATGGATTGGAGCCATCGTCCAGACCCCGCCAGTTGATTCCTCCATCAGTCCAAGCCGCCAAGCTCTGGTCCCCATTGAAGTTATCAAACGTTTCTACAACTGGAGAGGTGGAGTCCAGAAAGAGGTAGAGTGGGGCATCGGCGTCCCCGATGATGACATTGGCAACATCTCCTTTAAAGCCATCGCTGGTTGCGAATACTTCGATGTCCTGATCTCCGTCTGCGATTCTGTCCAGGCTTGGAACCAGGGTCGTGGTTGCTGAGATGACACCGGCAGGGATGGTCAGGGTGCTTGTCGTCAGCCTTGCTTCACAAGGATCACTTGATTGAAGGGACACGACGGTGGGGAAGTCGGAAGGTGTTTCAAGGGTTACGGTCACAGCGGCCGCTGGAGAATTTTCGTCGAGATTGGAAGGGGAGACTTCGACAGTGAGGGAGAGTCCTCCATCGAGCTCGAAGTCGCCATACACGGGATAGTGATCTGAGGCCGCCCCGCTGGTTGAGGCGGGGAGCGGGTTTCCTGATTTTGGGAGGCCCGGGAATGAGCGATCCAGAACACTGTTGTAAACCTCAGTCATGGGTATTCTGGTTGCGACGGGACCGGATACGAGAAGGTAGTCGAGTATGGTGCTGGAACCCATAAAAGTGTCGGTAGAGACGCCGTTTTGGTGACGGAAACCCGGATTGACCATTCCAAGGGAAGGGAAATAATTGATGGGGTCTGAGTAGTATTGAACATTGAATAGGATATCATTCCCAAGCACGTAAGTTGCAGGGAGACCGGAAGGGAGAGATGAATACGTCTGATTATTTCCGAGGAGGTTCAAATCTCCCATGATGAAAACGTTATCGTTTGCACTGATCCCGGTTTTCTCGAGGTGCTTACGAATACGAATCATTTCGATCGCCCGGCGGAAGGGATCGTCGGCATCAAAACAGCATTTGAGGTGGGCGGTTACAATGACGGGGTCGTTGATCGTTCCGGGGACATCGATCATTGCCGCGGCTGAGGCACGGGTGACATCATTCGCTCCCTGGGGAGAGGTGATGCTTTTGGTGGAACCCGAGACAAAGGGGTATTTGGAAAGAAGAATCGCCCGACTTTGGGTATCGAGAGCACTGTTTGGAACAAAGGCGTAAGGATACCCAAGGTTGGCTTGCAAGGCGGCCAGATTCCTGGAGAAATCGCGGCTGAAGACTTCCTGAAGCCCCACGATGTCGGCGTCGATCCGGGCAAGGACGGCTTCCATATTATCACGACCGGATTCACCAGATTCGCCGATTCCGCCGAGGACATTGAAAGTCGCGACCCTGATCTTAACGGCTTGCAGGGCAGGAGAGGTGCAGCACACGAGCAATCCGGTGAAGAGTGACTTGAATGAGGTCATTGAAATTTAGGAAGAAGAGGAGAAAAAGACATCCTTGTCCAAGGCCACGTTGCGGTCCGATTGACGGTTGTGCAAGTCGTGTTACGATTTCGTTCTTGAGCGCGAAATTCCATAGGAGCAACTCCGAATGCACGATTTTTGAGAAGACTTCTGCAGGACTGGCGAAACAACTCTGCGAAGCGGGAGTTGACCACGCGGGTTTTGAGAGGCCGCTTCCGGTGTGTGAGCTGACCAGGTGCCGCGCCACGTGTTGTCATGACGGAGTGATATTGTCTGGTGAGGAAGCGCGGATTTTGACTGAGTTGGGAGGGGGGGACGGCATTGTCCAACTGGAGGACGGCCGAAAGAAAAGTAAAACGATTCAGGCCGATCCCCTGACTTTGGCTGAAGACTTTCCTGATCATTTCCCCAAGACTCGTTGTGTGTTCCTGGATGATCAGCATCGTTGTTTGTGGCAGGTAAGAGCCGTTAAAGAAGGGCGGCATCCTTGGTTTTACAAACCGACTTCATGCTGGCTTCATCCTGTCTTGATCACCCGGAAGAATGCTCGTCCGGTTTTGACTGTTTTATCCCGTCAGAAGGACGAGGCTGGGTTTGCCAGCCACACCCCTTGCGGGAAATTTAGGGAGGATGCCGCTCCTGCCCGAGAGTCGCTTGGGATGGAACTCAAAATGCTCGGCGAGATTTCAGGAAGAGATTTCTACGGTGAACTTAATGCCCCTCCGGGATTTTCTTCTCGCGCGAATGCCAGTAATTCTGGGTAGCCCCCCTTTAAAGGCCCGATTGAAAGGGTGGTAGTAATCGGTGAGATCTTCTTCGGCTCCAACCAAGGGGGGAGGAAGTCCCGCCGCTGACTGACGCGGTGAAACGATCAATGGTCCGGTGAAGAAAGATTCCGTCGACGACTTCAGCTGGGAAGCATTCAAGAAGACTCTCCGGAGTTCCTCGGGCGAAGTCACCCAAGAGGGCGCAAACTCGCGAAGCGTTGGTGTGTGGGTCGAGATGGAAATGGACGAGAAAGTTCAAAGCTTGCGAGGGTGATAGAGGATGGCTAAAGAAGTGGCGATGATCGTATCGTGGAATGGCGAACTGGTGGAAGAGGGGGAGGTTTTGATCTCGGCATTCGACCCGATGTTACTCCGGGGCCAGGGTGTTTTTGAAACAATTCGGGTGGTAGAGGGGGAGCCGCGATTTTGGGAAGAACATTTCAATCGGTTCCGGCGTTCTGGAGACAGCATCTTTCCTGATGTTCCCTTAAGCGACGAACTTGAAGCTCAGCTCCGGAAGGTGGTTGAAGCCAATGGCCTTAAAAATGCGCGGGCTCGAATCACGCTCGGGACAAATCTTTTGATTACCGCCGAACCTCTGGACGATGATGTTCCCACAGTGAGTGCTGCGACCGCAGAAAACTATCCGGTGAATGAGCGAAGCCCCTTGGCCAAGATCAAATGCACATCGTATGCCGAAAATATGCGCATTCTCTGGCAATTTGGAGCCGGTGAAGTGATTCGCCCAAATACCCGAGGAGAGCTGTGCGAGGGCTGTATTTCCAACGTGTTTTTCGTTAGGGACGGGAGGATTCACACTCCCTCGTTGGAAACGGGATGTCTGCCGGGAGTGATGCGAACCCAGCTGATCCAAAGAAATAAGATTGAGGAAGGGACGTGGCCTCTCGAGGTTCTTCTGGATGCTGATGAAATTTGGTTAAGCAATGCCATCCGACGCTTGCGTTGCGTGGTGACCTTGGATGGACGGAAGATGCCTCCTCCTTCTGATCTTTTTTGGAAAATCCGAAACAAGATACCTTAATCAGCGAGACTCTTGATGAAGTTTGAAAACCACCGGGCACCGTCTTCGAGGTCGGAGATGGCGATGAACTCGTCAGCAGTGTGAGCTTGGTCAATCGAGCCGGGACCCAGACAAATAGAGGCCAATCCAGCAGCTGAAAGATGGGCGGCATCCGAGAACCAGGGCGCACCAGTGAGAGCGAGGCCGGGATCTGATTTTTGAAGCCGTTTGAGCCATGGGTGATCTGCGGGAATTTCCATGGGAGGAGATTCAGCGAAGTGGACTAGCTCGATCCCGTTGAGGTAGTCTCCAAGGATCCGGGAGGCGGGACGATCTTTCACCAAATCTGGAACGGTGCGAATGTCGATGATGGCTGATGCTTGAGCGGGCACAATATTGGCTCGCGTGCCCCCTTTGATCTCCCCGACATTCATCGTCGAGTTTCCCAGGACAGGGTGGCAGCTCTCCGAGAGATGCTCAAAGAATGGTCCCTGAAGGTCCCGCAGACCGTCGATGAGTTTGAGGATGGCGTTGTCTCCCGCTTGAGGTCGGGAGGCGTGGACGGACTTTCCTTTTGCTTCGAGGGTCGCCCAAAGACAGCCCTTGGTACAATAAACGGCTTGCAATGATGTCGGCTCGGCGGCGATGGCGAATTCGTATTCGGCTGCGTGATGTTTTGCAAAGTGACGGGAGCCCGGTTGGCTGGATTCCTCGCCCATAAAGCCTACGAAGTCTATGGCGACCGGGAGATCTATGAGAAGTTTGGCGTTTTTCTTTAGCCCCCACAGCATGGCCGCCATTGGCCCCTTGGTGTCCGATGTGCCTCGTCCGTGGACTTTTCCGTCACTAATACTGGCAAGAAAAGGATCGATGGTCATCCCGGAGATGCCGACGGTATCGAGGTGGGGTCCCAAAAGGATTCTGGGCCTCTCTTCGCTTCCCGGTGCGCGGGCAATGATATTTGGGCGTCCGGGTTCAGCCTCGTCCAAAGTGATTTGGAATCCGAGGGGGGCGAGGAAGTTGGCGAGGAACTCTGCCATTTTTTTTTCTCCGTTGGGAGAAACCTCCGGGTCTCCCTCGGGATTGACGGATGGGATTTGAACCAAGGCCTGAAGGAGTTCGACAACCGAGTGCATAAATCGAGGGTAGAAGCAGGAATTGAGATTTGGAAGTTTTTCGTCTTGGCAATCAGGGGGCGACTTTGTGACACTGCCTTGTATGAAGAACCGTTTCACTCTCGGCATCTCACTGGTGCTACTCGCCTGTCTCGCATTTGTTGGCCTTGCTCAGAAAAAAGATAAGGTCGAATCCTCCAAAGTAGTCAAGGTCCTGATCATTGATGGACAAAACAACCATAACTGGAAACAGACCACACCGGTTCTGCAGGAGATTTATGGAAGCAATGATCGCTTCAGTATTGAGGTGAGCACGAGCCCCGATAACAAAGCTCCGAAAGAGGCATGGGACAAGTGGCGTCCAGACTTCTCAAAATATGATGTGGTGGTAAGCAACTACAACGGTCAGATGTGGCCGGGCGAGGTGCGGACTGCTTTCGTCGATTTTGTGAAGAACGGTGGTGGATTTGTTGTGGTCCATGCAGCGGACAATGCCTTCTCAATGTGGCCTGAGTATAACGAGATGATTGGTCTTGGCGGTTGGGGCGGTCGAAATGAGAAAAGTGGTCCCTATGTTTACTACAAAGAGAACAAGCTAGTTGTGGATGAGTCCGACGGGCGTGGCGGAAACCACGGAGCTCAGCACGAGTTTGTCATTACGAACCGCGCCGAAGATCATCCTGTCACCAAGGGGATGCCGGAAAAATGGCTGCACACTAAGGATGAGCTTTATGACATGCTCCGCGGACCAGCCCAGAACATGAAAGTCCTGGCAACGGCACCGAGTCAGAAGACAAGTCGTGACGAGCCGATGTTGATGGCTCTCGATTATGGCAAGGGACGAGTATTTCACACAACTCTAGGTCACGCTGACTACTCGATGCAATGCCGAGGGTTCTTTGACACGCTTTTACGTGGGACAGAATGGGCCGCAACGAAAGAAGTGACCGTTGATTGGTCGAAAGATTTTCCTTCCGAAGACAAGCTGACTCCTGTTAAGGCGGCCAAGTGATTCGTAAATGAATTGGCTCAGCGGGGCTGTCTTGCTGCCCTTGCTGGGGGCGGCGCTCCATCCCTTGCTTGGGTGGTGTATTCAAGAGGGGACAAAGCGGGGAGTCAGTCTCTCTGTGATCGTGGCGGTGGCAAATTTGCTCACCAGCTTGATTTTCGTGGGCTACCTGAGACCTGAAGGAGTCTGGGCGATATCAGGCAAGGACTGGTGGGCGGTGGGAAATGGCATTCTCTTTTTTCTGGGGCAATGGTTCTCGACCCATTCTGTGAAAAAGGGGGATTTGGCCGTTCATTCCTCGGCACTTGGAATCAAGGTCGTTATTGTGGGGTTTTGCTCGATCTTAGTGGGCCTTGAGCCAAGTTCCTGGAATCTTGTGACCGGAGTCATTTTGGCTACTCTCGCGGTGTTTCTGGTTTCAGGAGGCAGCGCGGAAGGGTGGCGGACCCATCGAACGACAGTTGGGTTGACGGTGCTGGCCTGCATATTTTTTGGTTTAACCGATTTTCTGACAGGGTGGCAGAGTCGGGAGATCGGCGCGGCGCGGTGGTTGATTTTGATGATGGGGACCAGCGGAGTCATTTCCATCGGGTTCCTTATTCATCGAAGGGAGGAGGTGCGTGGGCTTTATCGACTGCCTAGGGTGGTCATTTACGTGATCGGTGCAGGTCTTTTCCTTGGGATTCAAGCGTTGTTAGTCAATCTGGCATTTAGTCACTATGGACAGCCGACTTTGAGCAATGTGGTCTATAGTTCGCGAGGGGTGATGGCGGTCATTTTCCTCTACCTCATCGGAAAAAAATTTGACCCACGCTTTGTTCGCAAGCAGACGATGGGTGCAATATTGATGATCTTTGCTCTGGCGATCTTACTGGGGTCATAAAAATGCCCTTCGAGGCACGGGAAAGGGGGGGCAACTATTAGCGAAGACCACTTCTGATTTTAGAGGTAGAAGCGGCTGCCGATGTTGAGTTTCTCTTGGAAGTCGTTTTTGCCAGGAAAGAAGAGGTCATCGGAGGCATCCTCGGCGCCGAGTTCAAAGCTGACGGCAATGTTCCCGCGAACGAAGTGATTCACACCGGGATTGAATGAGTCGAAATTAAGCGCGGCCCAATTGGCTGAGAAGCCAAGGAAAGGAACCCATTTTGACTCAGGGCTAATCTCGAAGGGATACTCAGTAAGACGACTAAGACCGCAGGGGAACCCTCTTTCAACTGCCTAAGATCTTGTGCCGAAACCAACTTCCCAGCGGTTCTTGAGGAATCATCTGTAGCTAAGGGATCAGGTTAGAGGTAATATTTTTTGGTGATTTGAGTGAACCTAAAACTGACGGCGAGAGTTTTGATCGAGATGAAATACTTTCGAACGGCCAGATTGGGAGGGCCATTGAAAAGAGTTTTTCAATGCGAGATGGGTGAAGTGGTGGGCATTCTTTGAGGCCTCTGTGATTGGCAATCCTTGCGCGAGTCCAGCAGCGAGGGCCGCAGAGAGAGTGCAGCCCGTTCCATGGGTTTGCGGAAAATCGAGATGCGGAGCTGAGAATTCTGTGATCAAGTCTTGGGATGCCAGAAGATCACGGTGCTGTCCCGAGTCCTCAGCATGTCCTCCCTTGAGATAACAGGCGGACCGATACTTTTCCGAGAGTTCGCTGGCAGCCTTTTCCTGTTCGTCAAAAGCCAACACGGACCGACCAAGGAGAATTCCGGCTTCCGGAAGATTCGGGGTTATAACAGTCGCGAGCGGAAGGAGGCGTTCAGAGATTGCTTCAAGGGCGTCCTCAACTAGGAGAGGATCTCCGGTGGAGGCCACCATCACCGGATCAACTACCAGTGGGATGCCGGTATCGGCCAAGAGTTCGCAGACGGCGACAATGTGGGCTTTGGAGTAGAGCATCCCAGTCTTAATGGCAGCGACTGGGTAACTGGCAAGGAGGAGTCTGATTTGATCCTGCAAGATGACGGGTGGGACAGGGTGGATCTGGTTGACCGTGAGGGGAGTTTCAGAAACGACACAAGATACTGCGGTGAGGCAGTGGACACCGAAGCTCGTGAATGTCTTCAAGTCAGCCTGTAAGCCGGCTCCGGCGGAGCAATCTGATCCTGCGATGGTAAGAGCGACGGGAATGTCCATTTGCGAATGATAGGGGGAGATCTACTTGCTGCAAGCAGCGGGATGGGCTTGCTCCAAAAAGATGGAATGGCTAGCTTGGGACAGTGCCAGCCGGATTACAGAAGCTACCCGGACTAAGGGTTGAGGTTGAGGAAGTGATTTTCATGCCGCATCTCGATGCTCCTGACGACCGACCTTATCCTTTTGTTTATTTTATTTCGATCATTAACGATTCGTCTGAGACCGTTGCGATCCGTGCGAGAAAATGGATACTGAGGGACTTGCAAGGGGAGCTTGTCGTCATTGAGGGGCGCGGGGTAGTGGGGGAGATGCCGGAGCTCCAGGCGGGCGAGCGATTTTCCTACAATTCCTACCATGTGATCGCCTCGAATAGTGAAGCGACAGGGTCCTTTTTTGGTCTAAATGCCAAAGGCGAAGGGATTCGGGTCTCAATTCCCCCCTTTAACTTGGTTGTCCCAAAGGATTCGTGATGACGCGGTGCATTTGGATGTCGTGTGGGCGGGTGGGAAGTTGTTCGACGAGCTGGCAGGAGAAGGTCACGCCGATCCGCTCTGCCGAGGGAAAGCGCGCAAGGGCTCGATCATAGAAGCCGCCTCCCTGACCAAGGCGGCCCCCTTTGTCTGTGAAAGCGACTCCAGGGCAAATGATCAGATCCAGTTCTGTGGCAGGAGTTCCCGAATGAGGTTCCAATATCCCTAAAAATCCTTTCTCGAGATCATCGCTGCTGGAAACAGGGAGAAAGTCCATCGTGTCTGAGCCGGTGACCTTGGGTAGAAACCAATCGATCTGAGGATTCTGTTGAATGAGGTCCAGTAATTGGGGCTCAGTTGTGGTGCCAGCGAAAAGAGCAATTCGGGATCCGGGACGAAGAGGAATTTGACGTCTGATTTCAATTGAGGCTGATTCGATAAAGCTCCGCTCGAGCCTGCCGAGAACTGTTCTCATAGAGCGGCGCTGTTCCGCTTTGGCACTTGTTTTCCCACCCATGTCGTCCAGAGTTTAATCGTGAAACGATTCATTGGACAAGCTTGTCTGGCCTTGACCTTTTTTGGAGGACTACGTGCCCAGAAAGTTGAGGCCAAAGCCTTTGAATTCAAGCCTCCAATCGTGCGCCAAAGCGCCTTCAAAAATGGCTTAGGATTGGTCGATCGCGAAGGTGATGAATATGCCGGTGCTCTAGCGACTTTCGCTACAAATCGCGTAATTTCAGCCAAGGCGAGCAAGGATTCTCTGGGATTCGCCAGGAAAGCATTGGGATTGGCCCTGCATCTTTCATCGAGGAATAAGAGGGCGATGGTCACCAAGTTTCAGCTGAGCAAAGGGACGATGCCAAAGAGGGTTGAATCGGAGTACAGCCCCAAGACCTTGGCCGCTCTTTTCGTTGCGAGAGCCGAGACACTTTTTGAGCAAAAAGGAGAAAGTAACCGCCTCTTGGCACGGGCTCTCATTGATCTCGCCGTGACGATTGATCCCCACAATGAGGATGCGATTTACGCCTTTGAACTCCAAAAGATTGATTATGGCGAACTTGATTGGACTCAGTTTACTGAAGCTTCGAAGCTGGACGTGACTACTCCTTAAGGTAGGGCTCGAGAGCTTCCCGCAGGGAATTTCGGGCACGGAATAGCTGGCTTTTTACTGCTGAAACCGATAGCTTGAGGACCGAGGCGATTTCTTCGTAAGGCATCTGTTCGTAGCGTCTCAAAATCACGGCAATGCGCTGTTTTTCAGGTAGGGAGGCAATGGCTTGATCAATGACTTTTTGAAGTTCCGACTGGGCAAGGGATTGGTCGGGCCGTGAGCCGGGGGTGTCGTCCTCGATCGACTTATGCCAGTCGTCTTCCTGCTCATCGAGGGAGGATTCTTTTCTCCGGGATTTTTTTCGTGTGGCGTTAAAAACGAGGTTGCGAGTGATGGTGAAGAGGAAAGTCGTGAATTTGGCAGTCGGTTGGTAGCGTTTGGCAGACTTCCAAAGTCGGAGAAAGACCTGTTGGGCGATATCCTCACTATCGGCCGAGTGATTGGTCATTTTAGCGACCGTTCCAATCACAGCGTGTTGGTGTTTTTTGACCAATTGGGCAAATGCTTCTTCGTCACCACGCGCGACCCGGGCCATCAAGGCCAGGTCTTCTTCGTTCGCGTCGTCTCCCATTGAAGTTGGATGATCTAACCCAAACGATCGTGCTCCGTCGCGTGCAAAGTTTTAAAGTTCTTCTGGAGCGATGAGTTGCTCCAGAGTTTGGCGTTTACGAACGACCTTGCCGACATCTCCATCAACGAGAATTTCAGCGGGTAGGGGATGGGAATTGTAAGTGGAAGCCATCACCATCCCGTAGGCTCCGGTGCTCATGAGGGCAATTAAATCTCCGGGTAGGAAAGATGGGATCTCTCGATTCTGACAGAAAAAATCTCCGCTTTCACAAATGGGCCCAACGACGTCAACCGATTCAATGGCTCCGGATGGCTCTTTCACGGGGACGATCTCATGAAACCCCTCGTAGAGGGCCGGGCGGATGAGTTGATGCATGCCTGAGTCAACGATCTTGAAAGTTTTTGTCGTTCCTTTCTTTTCATAAAGACAGCGCGTGACGAGGACTCCGGCATTTCCGGCGATGAACCGGCCGGGCTCGAGAAGGATCTTTAACCCCAGTGTCTCAAGTTCTGGAATGATGGCGGTGGCATACTTTTCGGGAGTGATGGGCCGGGAATCTTCGGCCTGCGCGGTCCACCAGGTTTCCTGACCAGAAGCGAGTGCTTCCTCGTAAACAATCCCAATGCCCCCACCGATGGAAAAGAACTCGATGCCGTAATCCGCCTTCAGTTGGGCTGCAAGCGGGCCGGCTTTTTTAACAGCTTCCACAAAGGGGGCAACGGAGGTCAGCTGGGAGCCGATGTGCATTTGGAGCCCTTTGAGATTAAGGTTGGGTAGCTTCGAGGCCCGCTTATAGGCATCCACAATGTACTCGAAGTCGATGCCGAACTTGTTCTCAGACTTTCCGGTCGAGATGTATTTATGAGTTTGGGCATCCACATTGGGGTTCACTCGGAAGGCGATGGGAGCGATGACATCCATCTCACCGGCCACTTGACTAATAAAGGCGGCTTCTTCCTCCGATTCGACATTGATGGAGTAGATGCCTTGCTGAAGAGCATACTCAATTTCGGCACGAGTCTTGCCGACTCCCGCGAAGGTACATTTGGCGGGGTCTCCTCCGGCTTTTATGACACGGTAGAGTTCCCCGCCCGAAACAATGTCAAAACCGCTTCCCAATTCAGCCAATAGGCGGAGGATGGAGAGATTGGAATTTGCTTTGACCGCGTATGCGACTTCATGATCAATCCCCGCGAACGCGGAATCGAGTTTCGTGAACCGGTCGCGGAAAGTTTCCGCGGAGTAGACATAAAGAGGGGTGCCGTGTTCTTCCGCGAGTTGAGTCAGGGAGGCATTTTCGCAGTGAAGACTGCCATGAATGTATTGAAACGAGTGCATCGATTTGGCGACGTATCCTCGTCTGGGAATTGAGGCTGTCAAGACTCCAGCAAGGGGGGGGAGGACAAAAAAATGAAGAAAAGGTGAGCGTTTTATGATGGAAATGGTCTTTGTTAGGAATGACCTTTTTCAAGAACAGGGGGCCAAGCCGCAGAGGTTGGGTGATGTTGCAAGCTCCAGGTGTCAATGCGGCGACCTTAGGAGTTCTGATTATGGTTACGGTTCATCTTACCGTTTTGTCTGTCTACAAGCTATGGGGAACGACGGCAGGCGATTCACTCTACTACAGAGGCGGACTTTCCTGGGACGGAGTGAAAAATGGTCAGATCTGGCAACTCTTCACCCACAACTGGTTCCATGGGACGTGGTCGCACCTCGCCTTAAACGCTGCTCTTTTCTATTATGCGGCGGCTCGTTTGAGTCATGTCCTTGGAAGTTTAAGGATTCTTATTCTGTTTCTGATTTGTGGAATGGGAGCAGGTCTGGTGCATATTCTGTCCCAAGCCGCCTTCCCGGGCCTTCCTGGGCAGCCTTTGGTAGGAGCATCTGGAGGGGTTATGGGAATGCTTCTTGGCTTCTTTGCGCTGTCACCGGAATCCCGCATGCTTCTCATCCCGGTTTCAGCCCGGAATCTTGCAAAAGGTGTTTTGGTCTCAAGTTCACTCCTTTTCATCATGACTCCAGGTCTAAATCTTCCCTTCATGGCTGATTTTGGTCTTTGGATGGAAGGGGCCTGGGGAGAGAGTCTGTTTCACATTGCCCATTTGGCACACTTCGTCGGTGGCTTGTTGGGCTGGGTGATGATCCTTCGGTTTTTCCCACGCCTGCTCGACAGCAATGACTTGGCACGGATGAGAGGCGAAAGTGAAAGCGGGATCGTGCCCAATAGCGGCAAGGAAGAGTCATGATTTGACGGGAGGCAATTGCCCTGATTCACTCGCGACATTCCATGGGTAAGCAATCTGTTCTTGTTGCCGGAGGAGCCGGCTATATCGGCTCTCACACCGTTCGTCTTTTAAGTGCGGAAGGGTATGAAGTTATCGTTCTCGACAATCTCGTATACGGCCACCCGGGAGCGATTATTGATGACGAAGTTGAGCTGGTCGTTGGAGCAGTCGGCGACCGAGATCTCTTGGTGAGGCTCTTCAAAGAGTATCGGTTCGTTGGGGTGATTCACTTTGCGGCTTTTGCCTACGTGGGCGAATCGGTCACTGATCCCCTAAAATATTACCGGAATAATACCGCTGAACCACTGACTCTTCTTGAGGTGATGTCAGAATTTGGGTGCAATCATTTTGTTTTTTCCTCCACCTGCGCGACTTATGGGGAGCCTGAAAAGCTTCCCTTGACCGAGGATCACCCCCAAAATCCGGTGAGTCCATACGGCAAGAGTAAGTTGATGATGGAGTGGATTCTTCAGGATTGCGATACCGCGTGGGCCCTTAAAAGTGCGGCACTGCGTTATTTCAATGCCAGTGGATGTTCGACCGATGGGAAAATTGGGGAGGATCATAACCCGGAGACCCATCTCATTCCTTTGGTATTACAGGCCATCAAGGGGGAGGTCCCCGAACTTACGGTCTTCGGGACCGACTATCCCACACCTGACGGAACCTGCATCCGAGACTACATTCACGTTGAAGATCTTGCGATCGCCCACCTCTCGGCATTGCGATATCTCATCGAGGGTGGCGAATCGATTCAATGCAACCTTGGGACAGGCGTAGGGATTTCAGTCAAGGAGATCATCGATACGGCAGAAGAAGTGACCGGGCAGAAGGTGCCTTTAACCTATGGTGAGCGTCGGCCAGGAGACCCCGCCCAATTAGTGGCGGCGCCGCAAATGGCCAAAGATTTATTAGGGTGGGAAGCCAAGCACAAGGATGTCCGTTCTATGATCGAAACAGCCTGGAAATGGATGTCGGCGGAGCACGGCGGACATTTTCCGAAGTGAAATATTCAGATATACAGTGTAACTACAATTTTTTCCTTGATCTGAGGTCCGTTTGGCCTGATCTCTCAGTAAGAATATGATTAGAAAGTCACCAACTCGTCACTCTGGAGGTCCCTTTTCCAGAAGTTTTCGGAAGGGCTTTAGCCTTGTGGAACTTCTGGCAGTAATGACGATCATTGCCATCCTGCTTTCGCTTGCGTCGGTGGGAATTAATAAAATCGGAAAAGGGCAGGGGGTGACTGCAGGTATGGCTCTTGGCGAAGGGCTTCTTACGCAGGCACGTAGTCTTGCAATGAACCAAAATACTCGCGCCCGCTTGATCATTCACAGCGATCTGAACGATTCCGATCCCGAGGAGCGTGAGAGGTATCGTCGTCTGATGATGGTGGTTTATAAGGAGCTTGATGAAAATGGTCGGGAAAAACAGGAATGGACGCGGGCTGGTTCTCCCACCTTTCTGCCTAAAAGTGTTTTCTTTAGCCCTGATCTCAGTCGCGCCGATATGCGCAGCGGCGGGGTTCTTCAAACAGACAATCAGCAACTGAGTTCCCAGACCTCGGACGTTCATCAGTGCTACTTCTATGAATTCAACGGCCAAGGAATTTGCTCGACGCCGGGTGCGGGATTCATTCTCAAAGAAGGGGCGCGGCCGAGCGGACGGGAACGCCCTATTCTTGGTGGAAGTCGGGATGTGGGCGGATTCGTGGTTCTCAAAAACGGAAGCACAACGATTATTCGAGACATCAAGCGTCTTGGTGTGATCGGGTCCGATTAATTTTAATTCCTACAATTCTGTTATGAAGAAACAATTTTCAAAAAAACCGCGAATTAAACGCGGATTCACATTGGCTGAATCAGTGATTGCCCTTGGCATTTTGACCGTCCTGATCACCGGGTTCCTGGCGGTTTTTGGACCGGCAGCAAAGACGATCAAAAAAACGCTGTCCACCGACGAGGCAAGTCGCCTTCAGGCAACCTTGGAATGGGAACTGAGTCACATCAGGGTGGGACGGGAGAAACAAAAGTATCAAGACAATGCCTTCCGAAAAACGATTGAGTGGATCGTTCAGTCGGAAGAGCCTGATCAAACAATTTTAATTTACAAATACCGGGCCCTTCCAGGAGAGATAAGAACAGATGGGACCATGGAACCCGCAGAACGGGAGCTGGGACTCGCTGGCGAGGACTTTATCATCCAACCCATGGTGCGCCGTTTGAGTGATCCCTTGGTTGAGGAAGATCTTCAGGTCGTTGAAGGACGTGTTTTCTTTGTGAAGTTGCGGCAGCTTGTCTTTGAGGGTGAGGGATTGCGTGTGACTGATGAGCCTGGAACTATTGTCGATCCAAATGATCCCGGAAAGGATTACGCAACAACCCCGGAGGCCTATCCGGAAGCAATCGTGGCTTTTGAAGCAGAGTATTACAATCTCCCGACGACGTCCTATCAGTTCCTGACAAACGCCTTTGACTCAAGTAAGTTCACCCGCCCCATTTTTTCCCGTAACCTTGCGGTCGCCCGCTAATCCCTTCTGCTAAAGACAAATATGAAGAATCTATCCAGCCTCGCAGGCCGAAATAAAGGGTTTACACTCGCTGAGCTTCTTGTGGCCATGACGATTACGATCGTTCTTGTCTCGCTCACCGTGGTGATTACTGGTTCTGCCATTGACGCTTGGAGAGGAGCTCGAACAGAGATCCGAGCTGCAGGACAAGCAAAGGTCATGTTGAATTCACTCGGCCGAGATCTGGAATCGATGGTCTATCGGCAGGGCAATAACAACAGCCAATGGCTTATTGCCTCATCCCGTGGTGAAGAAATTGGAACCAAGGAGCAGTCCAGCCCTAATGCGGCAAGGGTCACTTTCTTCACTGCCGCTTCAGATCGCTACAACGGAAATGCGGGGAGTCGGGAAAAAATTCAGAGTGATGGACCGACTGATCGTGCGGCAGATAAAGGGGGGGATGTTTCAGCGGTTTCATACCAGCTCGATTTTGCGGACCCGGTTTGGGGAGATCAAAGTGAAAAATACTCTACTTTTGTCCTTTATCGCAAATTACTGAATCCCGATGAAACCTACGCTGGCGTCACGGGCACGAGCGACCTGGAACAAACATTTGACACGAGGGGGGGGCAAAATGATCTGGCAGATCTGATGTGCGAGAACGTGTATGAGTTCACAATCACCTTCGTTGTTGCTTACCGTGATTCGACCGGGAATAACAAGATGATAAAGGTCCCTGTGATGTCCACGAACGCTGGCAAGGATGTTGTGAAGTCATTCGCCATTAATGGCACTGGGCTGGCTCCGAATGAAAACACCAAATCTGAATATGTGGGTGGAAGGATCTCAGCGGTTGAATTGTCGATCACGGTCCTCTCCGACGAGGGGGTTGCCATTCTCAAAAAGAGTCCGTTTAAGAGCGATCTCGATAAACACAAATTTATCGAACAAAAAGGCTTTCGCTACACTCGCTCGGTGTCGATCCCTCAAGGGTGATTTTTTTAAAAGTATTTCTTGAATAAGGGGTGGGGGGCGACTACTTCCTCCGCCGTCAGAGAGACAGTGCTTAGCGCGGGTGGCGGAATTGGTAGACGCGCCAGACTAAGGATCTGGTGTCCATTGCGGACGTGGGGGTTCGACTCCCCCCTCGCGCACCATCTCCCTGACAAAAATACCTACTGAGGCCCCTTCCGGGGTCTTTTTGGGTGTCAGTCTTTGGAAATAATGGTCGATTAGCTCAGTGGTAGAGCGCTTGCTTCACACGCAAGATGTCACTGGTTCAAATCCAGTATCGATCACCATTTTGCGATGACCGGTATACAGGTGAAGTGCTTAGCGCGGGTGGCGGAATTGGGAGACGCGCCAGACTAAGGGACGAGTGGCTATTGCGGATGTGGGAGTTCGCCTCTCCTCCTCGGTTTCGATTTTTCACTTTTTTTGAGACAAAACGCTCTCAGTTAGGCATTGTTCTAGTTGAAGAATGGTCAAGAAACGACAAGTCCTCGGAGATCGATGGAAGGATTGGCTCGACGAAAGTGCGCCACGTCTCCTTGCCTATGCCCGGGCCCGTTGCAACAGCGTTGAGGAAGCCGAGGATCTGCTTCAGGACGCGCTCATTAAATTGTGGGGATATCAGGAGGAGAGAGGGCATCAGCCGCCTGACCTCCCTCTGGCCTTTTCTGTCATGCGTTATCTTGGACTCGACCATGGGCGTCGAAAAGGAAGGCAGGAAAAGCGGAATCAAAAGATCATTCTTTTCCAGAAAGATAAGGATCATTGGCTTGATCCTCCCTTGGAAGAAGCTGAAGAAGCGCAGTTATTGCGGGGTGAAGTCGAGCTCCTACCGGAGAAGCTGCGGGAAGTATTGACCTTGAAAACATGGGGTGGCCTCACGTTTGCCCAGATCGGGGATCTCTTAAAGATCTCCCAGAATACGGCGGCTTCGCGTTATCGATACGCCCTCGAGCAGCTTCAAAAGAAACTGAAACACCTTAAAAATACAAACCATGGATAAGTCTTTGAAAGAATTGGAATTCCAACTGGAGAATCTTACCCCGAAAGAATTGAGTGACGGAGGGAGGAGTGATTGTCGCTTGCTGATTGACCGTTTGGTAGCGGGCGAGCTGAATTCGATCTCCAGCTCTCCGATCGGATTGTCATGGTTCGGAACTGCGGCGGCGGCGGCGGTTGCCCTTGGAATTGGGATTGGAGGGGGATGGTATTTGGGGAAAGGCGATCCGGTCCCAGTCGCCGAAGGCCCGGGAGGTGGTGACTCTTCCTTGCTTGGAGCCCAGTTTGAAGAGTTGGATCGGGAGTCGTGGTTCATGACAGAAACTTCGCCAGATGTTTATGTTTCCAAGGGGGGCGAAATTCGGGAGATCTCTCATGAGGTGGAAATAACGAAAGAGGTCGTTAAGCACCGCGAATCGGGGGTGGTTGTTACGGTGGAAACCACTGACCACCATGTGGTGGATTCGGTGAAAAGTGAGTTTTAAATTTTCAGCAAATGCGTCATCTTGTCTTCATCTTTAGCTTGATTTTCGTCAGTGTTTCAACTGCCGGAGAGTTGCCGTGGATTGGAGTATCGCTCGATCAGGTATCTTCGGAATCAAGAAAGGAAACCGGTCTGATTCATGGGGTTGGATTTGAGATTTCGAAGGTGATTACCGGTGGGCCGCTGGCAAGCGCAGGAGGAAAAGAAGGAGATCTTTGGTGGAAGTTTGATGGTCAAATCCTGGTGAATAAGAGTCAGATGGTGGTCCTTTTGAGGACAAAATCTCCCGGAGACGAGGTTGAGGTGGAATTTTACCGGGGAGGGGCACTTGATAAACTAAGCGTAAAATTGGGTTTGCGAGAACGCAGTGGAACCTATCCGGTAAGCTTCAAACATGAGAAGTCGAACGTTTCGCGGGTCCTCTGCAAGAGGGAACAGATTGCGCGTGTTTCCGTTGACGGAAGTGATCTTTCACTCGAACAAGAAGATGGGAAATGGCGTTTCAAGGTTGTGGAGAATGGAACCGAGGTCCTGTCGGTCTGGCTCTCTAAAAAACATTTAGTGGGTGAGATCCCGGTGAAATGGCACGGATCGTTCATAATCTTGAAGCAGACTCTTGGCGATTCTGAGCAACAGACCAAATCTTCTTCGCAAAAGCGGGTTCGATACGTTCCCCGGGGGAAATCTCCGGAGAAATGAAATTGACGGAGGTTGAGTGGTCGATAGGGTTGAGGTTTTTTGCTTCAGTCCTTGCTATTGGTCCTTGTCCCTAGCAGTCTCACGACATGCATCCTGATGTAGCGAAATTGGTGGAAGCGGGCCGAATTACTGAGGCCGTCGGAGAAAAACTCTCGAAGATTGCGCCCGGGTCGTTTCGAATCCACAAAGGCTATGGTGGCGGAGTCGTCACTGATTGGGATCTTTTTAACGGCAAGGTCACCATCGATTTCCTGAAAGAGAAGGGAAAAGTGATGGGCTTAAAGCTCGCTCTTGATAAGACGGAACCAGTCGACGCTGACGATCTTCGAGCCCATAAGGTGAGCAAACTTGATGAGCTTAAAGAACTGGGAGCAAAGAACCCGGTCGAATTGGTAGCCCGCACGATTGAAAGCCACGGAGGAACCATGACAATGGATCAGCTTGACGCCGAACTTTGCGGCAGCGTGGTTGATGAGCGAATCTACAAGAAGTGGTGGGAAAAGACCAAGAAGGCTCTTCGTGAGAGCAAACGTGTTTCGGTTCCTACCAAGCGTACTGATCCGTTGGTGCTGCGTGACGAATCGACCGGGCCTGGTGAAGCGCTGGTTGAAGATCTTGATCAAGCCCGCACTCCCAAAGGAAGGGTCAAAGCATTGGAGGCAATTCAAAGAGAGGCCCCTCTGGTTGCGGCCACCGAGGGACTTTTGGCGAAGGCTTTCGATATTGTTAATGAAGCAGCCTTGAAGCTCATAAAGCTCTCTGCGGCCCAGTCGCTAGAGTTAATTGCTCTCCGGAATGAGATCGCCGAGGAAGTGAAGCAGGAAAATGCCATCGCTGGTGACGCTCCCAAACTCTCTGAAATCCTTCAAGTTGCTGATGGAAACCTTCCCGAAGATTTGAATCAGGTTGCGGCAGCGCGCTTGAAGCGAATCCTTGAAGCATTTCCTGCTGCTTTTGGTGACGATTGGGTCAACAAGGTCCTTTCGGTCTTCGGGCGGATTAGCTCCCGAGGTGTTTCCGAGATTGCCAAACTCCTCAACGAACAGGGCAAGACGAAAGACCTCGATGCGCACATTACCGTGGCTCTTTCCCGTCACGCGCTTGGACCCGACGCTCTCGCTTGGATTTGTCGTGAACGGAAAAAAGGTTCTGAAGATGTGTTCGATGGTTCCGTTGGTTCGGTGATTCTTACCGTGCTTGAGCAAGATTCGCTTGATGATGGTCCCCGCCGGAGTGGCCGCCTTGGCAATCTCCTTCTGGATGACAAGGAATTGATCGCAGATCTCCTGGATGGTATGGAGCTTAATGACGTTCGGAATTTCGCCCGTAAACTTCTGGCGAGTCCGGCCTTCCCGGATCTCGATCGAAAATCTCTGATGGCGCGGGTGATCAAAAAGGTCCCCGAAACCCAGGAAATGGTCACTGGAGAAAACCAGTCCAAAGGCGAAGATACGCTCCTTGTTTCATACGAGAGTCTCGATCGTCGTAAGGCGGAATACGAGGATTTGGTCAATAAGCGTATTCCTGCCAACGTGAAAGAGATCTCAGTTGCCCGTGCTCATGGTGACTTGCGCGAGAACTTCGAATACCACGCGGCCAAGCAGATGCAGACCGTTCTTAACTCCCGGAAAAACGATTTGGAACGCGATCTTGAACGGGCCCGTCCGACCGACTTTAAGGGCGCTGACACCTCGGCCATCAACATCGGAACGAGGGTGATAGTTGACATCGAAGGGGGCGCCGAACGTTCCATGACAATGCTCGGTGCTTGGGATGCCGACCCTGATACTCATATCATTTCCTACCTTTCGGAGATTGGTCAGGTCCTCCTCGGGAAGGCGATCGGCGATACTGTCGAGATTCGCGATACCGACACTGAGGAGCTCATCACCGTGACCATTGCTTCGATTGAAGCGGTTTGAGGCCCGCATTTTCAAAAACACTCTTAAACACATTCATGTCAGACACCACTATTCAGTCGATCAAAGGCCGCGAAATCATCGACTCTCGGGGGAATCCGACCGTCGAAGTTGACGTCACTCTCTCCGGAGGAGCGTTCGGCCGCGCCGCTGTTCCTTCGGGAGCGAGCACGGGGGAGCACGAAGCTTGGGAACTCCGCGATGGAGATGATTCCCGCTTTCTGGGCAAAGGCGTACTCGGAGCTGTTGCCAACGTTAATGACAAAATCGCTCCTGCTCTTCTCGGAAATTGCGCTTGCGATCAGCCGGGCATCGACAATGCCATGCTCTCGCTCGATGGGACCGCAAATAAGAAAAATCTTGGTGCCAATGCCCTCCTCGGAACTTCTCTGGCGGTTGCGCGTGCCGCAGCAGCAGCTTCCGGCCTGCCACTCTACAAGTATCTCGGTGGACCCAATGCTAAAGTCCTTCCGGTTCCCATGATGAACATCATCAACGGTGGTTCTCACTCTGACGCACCAATCGCTTTCCAGGAGTTCATGATCCGTCCTGTTGGAGCACCGACTTTCACCAAGGCCATTCAGATGGGTGCCGAGATTTTCCACAATCTTAAGAAAGTTCTCCATGACCGGGGTCTCTCGACAGCTGTGGGTGACGAAGGGGGATTTGCTCCCACCTTTGACGGAACCGAGGATGCCCTCGATACCATCAGTCAGGCGGTTGAAAAGGCCGGTTACAAAGTGGGCGAGGATATTACCTATGCTCTCGACTGTGCCTCTTCCGAGTTCTTTGAAGACGGCGTTTACAACTACGCCAAATTTGAAGGAGACAGTGGAGCCAAGCGTGGCTCCGAAGAACAAGCGGCTTATCTTGCCGAGCTTTGTGATCAGTATCCCATCGACTCGATTGAGGATGGTTGCGACGAGAACGACTGGGACGGCTGGAAGGTTCTTACCGATAAAATTGGTGACCGGATTCAGCTCGTGGGTGATGATCTTTTCGTGACCAATGTTGACTTCCTTCAGAAGGGCATCGACTTGGGCGTTGCCAACTCGATTCTCATCAAGGTGAATCAGATTGGCACCCTGACCGAAACCTTCGACGCCATCGAACTCGGCAAGATCAACGGATACAACTCCGTGATTTCCCACCGTTCTGGTGAGACCGAGGACAGTACTATTGCCCACCTTGCTGTTGCCACGAATGCTGGTCAGATTAAGACGGGTTCCATGAGTCGCTCTGACCGGATTGCCAAGTATAACCAACTCCTTCGAATTGAGGAGGCCCTTGGGAGCAACGCTATCTACGCTGGTGGGAAGTGAAGAAGGCTTGAGCGATAGATTTACAATCATACAGCGAAAACCCGCAGGTGAGGACCTGCGGGTTTTCATGTCAATTGTGGAAGATAGTTTAAGCTTCCTTACTATTACGGCCTCGTGGTAAACTTTGCTCATGCCCCGAAAGAGAAAGGCCTTAACAGAGCGTGCGCCGGAGTTTTCCGTCGAGCCAACGAGGCGTGAACTTTTTGGAAAACCAACGCTTTGTGTGTTCTGGCTTTTCGTCGTCGCAGTCTGCACGGCTCTATTAATTCCCGCATTGCCCCAGTATCGGCTTTTGAAAGAGATCGAGGCTGAACTGGCTGATGCCAAGATGAATGAAGAAACTCTCCGCCAAGAAAGGCACAAGTTGGAAGCCGAAGCCGAAGCTCTAAAGCAAAACCCGCGCTATCTGGAAGCGCGGGCCCGTGATCCCCTCCGATATCAGGTCGAAGGGGAGACGGTTATTCAGATGGAGGACTAGATCGTCATCGAGTTGAAGCCACCATCGACAACAATTTCGGTGCCGGTAATGAATCCGCCGGCACGGTTGGAGGCCAGCAATAGGGTCGCTCCGATCAACTCTTCAGGATTTCCAAAGCGGGACGCCGGAGTATGACGAAGGATATCAGCGACACGAGACTCGTCGAGGACCTTACGATTCTGCTCGGCCGGGAAGAATCCGGGGACGAGGGTATTTACGCGGATGTCACGGTCTGCCCATTCGCGGGCAATATTCCTGGTCAGGTTGTGAACAGCGGCTTTCGACGCAGAGTAGGTAAAAACGCGGGAGAGAGGATTGAGCCCCGAAATTGAGCCCAAGTTGATGATAGAGGCCTGAACATCCCGGCTCAGAAAGTAATTCCCGAATACCTGACAGGCACGCATGACGCCCACGAGATTAACATCGAGGATCTTCAGCGCTTCCTCATCAGTGATTTCCACGAACGGAGTGGGGGAATTGATTCCGGCACCATTGACGAGAATGTCGACCTTTCCGGATTGCTCCACAACCGAGTCTAGGAGTTCATTAAGAGATTGCCGGTCGCTGGCATCAGCCAAAGCAAAATATCCTTTGCCTCCAGCTTCCTCAATCACTTTGAGGCGCTGATTGGCCTTCTCTTCATTTCGGCCAACAAGGACGACTTCGGCCCCGGCGCGGGCGAGCCCCAGAGCCATGTGCGAACAAAGTTCACCGGTTCCGCCGATGACCACTGCGGTTTTGCCTTCGAGGCCAAACATTTCCTTCAAGAACTGCGCTGATTTCATGTCGAAGAAATTCTAATGCCAACCCCGCCATCAGCAAGAAATGATCCAAACTTTCCCCCCCCTCGTTCGTTCACACTCACATGCGTAGAAAGCGGGCTGAAGCATATATCTCCAGAGCGCCGAAGCTGAGATCGATGTCGGATGGGCAGGTTATCGTGAATCCTGCAACCGAGGCTGCCATCGTGGTTGAAGGTCACGATGATCACATTCTGTCTGTTCTCGCTACCCGCTTCAACTGAAAATCTCCGATGCTCAGAGCTACCGACCAATTGGTCGTTTCTTCCTCGCAGAGGGAGTCAGTTCTCAGAGAGATATTGAAGTTTTGAACTTCTTCGTAGGATCCGGAGTCATCGAGTGCGAGTTTGTCGATCTGGACGGTTTCGAGAACGATGAAGATTGGGAATGATTCCCCTAATTTTCGGTAGCCATCCCGCACTCAGTGGCTACCCTTTCTGTGTAGATGAAGTGCGATTCGTGTCAGGAGAAAGCCACCGTGTTTTACACGCAGGTCGCGGACGGCAAATTGAAGAAATTTGTCCTTTGTGAGGCCTGCGCCCAAGCCAAGGGGATTACGAATCCCGAGGGACTCCTAATGGCTGAGGAATTGCTCGGGGACGCGCCCCAGAAAACAGAAACCACAGAGTTAGCCGCCTTTGAGCCCCAAGACAAATGTGACGGTTGCGGGTTTACCTTGGAAAACTTTCGAAAGGTCGGGCGACTAGGATGTCCGGACTGCTATCGGACCTTCGCCCAAGAGATCAATCAGCGTCTCCCAACAATGCACAAGGGATTAAGTCACACCGGTTACATTCCCGAGGGCCTTATAAAACAACAAGCTCTTCGCCATGAACTTTCCAACCTCACCAGACAGCTTGAGACTGCGGTTTTGGAAGAGAATTACGAAGAGGCCGCGAAGATCCGCGACTGTATTGAAGAACTCGAAAAAGGAGAGAAGGCCATTTTGTCATGATGCGTTTTGCAACACTCTTAAAGAATCCCGCTGACTGGATGGCAGCACACGATGAGGAAACGTCGGTCGTGCTCACCAGTCGGGTGAGATTGGCCCGAAATCTTGCCCGCGTACCTTTCCCGGGGTGGGCTCGAAAAAAGGAGCGTGAGGCTGTTCGTGAATCGCTCCAGAGCAAACTCGAATCTCTCTCCGGGATGAAGGATGGCTTTTCACACGAATTGAGTGACCTTGATCCTCTCCAAAAACAAGTTTTGGTTGAACGTCACCTTATTAGCCGTGAACAGGCAGCCCGAAGCGAAGGGAGTGGTTCAGTGGTAAATCGCAAACAGACCTTGAGCCTGATGATCAATGAAGAGGATCATCTTCGCATTCAAGCCATTCGCCCAAGCTTACAACTCAGGGAAGCCTACAAGTTGGCCCATTCAGTGGACCGTAACCTCGAAGGATCGGTCGAATTTGCGGTTGACCCGCAACTTGGTTACCTCACTGCTTGTCCCACGAACCTAGGCACCGGAATGAGGGCATCATCCATGCTTCATCTTCCCGGTCTGGTTCTAAGTGACCAAATCGGCTTGGTTTTGAAAGGAATTAATAAGCTCGGGCTCGCAGTTCGAGGGCTCTACGGAGAGGGCACCGAGTCACTGGGGAACCTTTACCAAATTTCAAATCAATCGACCCTCGGCGAAACCGAGGAAGCTATTTTGGATCGACTGACCAAAGTCATCGGAGACGTCGCCCGTTATGAGATTCAAGCACGACAAAAACTCGTGATTGAGGATCCTGTTATGGTCAAGGATCGTATCGGCCGGGCCGCCGGGACGTTGACCTATGCCCGCATCATCACGTCAAAGGAAGCCCTGAATCACCTCTCCATGCTTCGGCTTGGTGCCGATCTCGACATTATGCCGGCCGAGTTAGTCGAGATCTGTGATCGACTTTTTATGGAAACCCAACCGGCCCACCTCCAGTGGAGTGCCGGCAAGAAACTTCAACCCGAAGCTCGCGATATTTTGCGGGCGCAAATGATCCGTGAGCATTTGCATTCTTCCTTACCACCTGCTATTGATATTTCAGGAAAAGAAAATTAACCGAAGCCCCCAGCTAGAAAAAATTTCATGAATAATTTCACCCCTCGCGCCCAGCAAGTCTTGGCGCTGGCCCGTAAAGAGGCCGACCGTTTTAATCACAACTACATCGGAACCGAGCATGTCCTTCTTGGATTGATTAAGCTCGGCCAGGGTGTCGCTGTCAGTGTCCTCCAGCGCATGGGCCTCGATCTAGAGTCGGTCCGGATGGAGGTCGAAAAGGAGGTGGGAACTGGTCCTAATCAGAAGAGCTCACCTAACATCCCATACACCCCACGTGTTAAAAAGGTCCTCGCTCTCGCAAACAAGGAAGCGAAACAGCTGAATCATTCCTACGTTGGAACCGAGCATATTCTCCTTGGTCTTCTCCGTGAAGGCGACGGAATGGCCTCCCGTGTTCTTACCAGTTTAAGTGTCGACCTGCAAACGACCCGTAATGAGGTTCTTGCAGAAATCGATCCTAACTTTGCCGCTGAGGATACGGAGGAGGATTTTGATTTTGAAGATGAGGACGAGATCGATCTTGGTGGTGAAGAAGAGGCCGAAGGAAAAACAAAAACCCCAGCTCTCAAGGCCTTTGGTCGTGAACTGACCAAACTCGCTCAAAATGGCGACCTTGATCCTGTCATTGGCCGTGCCCCCGAGATCGAACGCGTGATTCAGATTCTCTGTCGTCGCACCAAGAATAACCCGGTCCTCGTTGGTGAGGCGGGTGTTGGTAAAACGGCGATTGTGGAAGGGCTCGCCCAGGAAATTGTCGCCGGTGATGTTCCCGAGATTCTTCGTGATAAGAAAGTGGTCACGCTGGACCTCGCTTTGATGGTTGCGGGCACGAAATATCGAGGCCAGTTCGAAGAACGTATCAAGGCGGTGATGGATGAGATTCGCAAGGTGAAGAATGTGATCCTCTTCATCGACGAGCTCCACACGATCGTTGGTGCCGGTTCAGCTGAGGGAGCGATGGATGCTTCCAATATCATCAAGCCCGCTCTCAGTCGTGGTGAGCTTCAATGTATTGGTGCGACAACTCTCAACGAGTTTCGAAAACACATCGAAAAAGATTCAGCACTCGAGCGACGCTTCCAGCAGGTGAAGGTGAATGAACCATCAACTGAAGATGCCATCGCGATAATGAAGGGGCTCCGTGAGAAGTATGAATCCCACCACAAGGTTCGTTATAGCGATGATGCTCTTGAGGCCTCGGTGAAATTAACGTCTCGCTATCTCACGAGCCGTTTTCTTCCAGACAAGGCTATCGATGTTGTCGATGAAGCCGGAGCACGGGCGCGCATTCAGACTATGACCCGCCCGGCTGGTTTGAAAGAGATGGAGGCTCGCATTACTAAAATTAACGACGAAAAGGTAGCCGCGATTAATGATCAGGATTTTGAAAAGGCGGCTTCCTTACGCGATGAGGAAAAGACGACCCGCAAAGAACTCGATGATCAGATTGAAGGTTGGAGAGGTGAAAGCGAAGAGAAGATCGTTGATATTGAGGAAGATGACATCATGTCCGTCGTTTCAAAGTGGACTGGTGTTCCGCTCCAGCGCATGGAACAGAAGGAAGCTGCAAAGCTTCTCAAGATGGAAGAGAATCTAAAGGAGACGGTGATTGGGCAAAACGAGGCGGTGGCCGCAATTTCGAAAGCCCTCCGTCGCTCGCGTGCCGATCTAAAAGATCCACGCCGGCCGATCGGATCCTTCCTCTTCCTCGGGCCGACCGGGGTTGGCAAGACCTATCTTGCTCGCAACCTTGCCAACTTCATGTTTGGGGATCCCGAGTCGCTGATCCAGATCGACATGTCTGAATACATGGAGAAGTTTAGTGCGAGTCGTCTCATCGGTTCGCCTCCGGGATACGTTGGTTATGAGGAAGGCGGTCAGCTTTCGGAAGCAGTACGACGTCGCCCGTACTCCGTCATTCTATTTGACGAGGTTGAAAAGGCTCACCCCGATGTCATGAACCTCCTTCTCCAGATCCTGGAGGAGGGCATGATCACCGACAGTTTTGGTCGCAAGATCGACTTCCGGAATACCATCATCATCCTGACCTCTAACGTCGGTGCTGAAAGTATCAAGCGTCAAACGACTCTTGGCTTTAACGCGATGGCTGAGAACGAGGCTGACTATGAGGGGATGAAGGCTAAGATCGATTCGGTCGCCAAGAAGCATTTTCGCCCCGAGTTTTTGAACCGACTCGATGAACTTGTGGTCTTCCGTATGCTTGAGAAAGAGGATCTCGATCAGATAGTTGATTTGGAGGTCGCAAAACTGGTAGGCCGACTTGCTGAAAAAGAGATCGAGCTTGTTCTCGAAACTTCTGCACGTGATCTCATCGTAACCGAAGGATACGATCCAGACTACGGGGCTCGCCCGATGCGCCGCGCTGTCGAGCAACTTCTCGAAGACCCCCTCGCCGAGGCGATCCTTGCCGGAGAAGTCAAGGAAGGGAATCATGTTACGGCCAAGGTTAAGAAGGGGCATAAAAAGGTCTCCTTTAAAACAAAGGCGAGTAAGAAGACCAAGGAGACAAGCGCCTCGGCTTCCTAGTCATGTAGCTTTCGGACAATTTTCAAAACGCTGGGTTCGTCCCGGCATTTTTTATTCTGTGATTGCGGTGACGGCCTCGCTGGAAACCCACCCAGAGAGCCCGCCGGGAAGGATGACGTGGGACCAACCAGCTCGCTCGGCTGTCACCTTGCAAAGGCTTCCTGCGAGGTCTTCGCGCATGACGCTGCCTCCCTCAAAGGCCTGACTTCGAAGTGGAGTAGGTTCATTGACAACCGATAGGGCATAAATGGGATCGAAGCTAATTTCGTTTGGATAAAGATAGGACGCCGTAAAGCCGAGTGATATCCCGAGGCCTGCTACGATTCCACAAACCGAGAGGAGGCGATTTTTCAGCTTTCCCGGAGAGAGCTTAAGAGAGATTAGAAGAATCAACAGGGCCCAACATCCAGCGAGGCCGACCTGAAGGTAGAGCGATTTTGGGAATACCGAAACCCACTCGATTCCCTCCGGTTCGCGGATCCGGATTCCAGCGAGCCCCTTGAAGATCTCTCCGGCATTGCCTCCCTGGGCCTCAAACCGATAGGCCCATAGGGCGGCCTGCCCCGGATTATTGAGTGCCTTTTCGCAGAGGGCCAAGTTGTAGAAGTGTTCGGGGGAAGGCGCGGTCGCCATCAGCGAGAGAATCTCCACTTTGGCTTTTGAAGGATCCTGATCAAGGGCATTTGCGTGCGATACCTGGAGAGTCAAAAAGAACCCAATCAGAAAAGTCGGAGAGAGGGTTTTCAGGAGGTTGAGAATTTGGTTTCGTTCAGCAGGTTCAACTGCTTTTGGCACTTTGTCCGGAAGGAAACAAATTTCATCCCTAGTTTCATAAATATCATTGAAGCCTTCCCTCCCATTCCATTCAGTGGCGAAACGGGCCGCTTCCCGAAAGAATAAAACCCGATCTCCGGACTTTAAGCGGATTTTTTCGAGCGCTATTACAAATTTGCGACGGGGTGCCGACTCGCTATAGCGACCGGATGCTCGATTTTTAAAGATCAGTCCCAGAATTCCTAAGAGCAGTGCCGCCGGAACGATCTGCCAAATCCAGTTCGGGAATTTTCGTCCGCTTGAGAAAGTCTGCGGCAGTGCGCCGCTCGGAGTCAAAAAGTTGAGGTCATCACTACCGGAGCCGGAGAGGGCAGGAGCTTCGCCCGTGATGGTGATCGGTTGAGGAGGAGTTCCGAGTGTTTGGAATTTTTCGAGAATCGGATCAAAAAAGACAAAGCGATAGGGCGGAAGAATCGGGACCTTTTTGATTGGTCTGATGACTTGGGAAAATTCGACAGTTCCTGAACTGGTCCGCCGCTCACTTCCCGGAGGTTTGGCGATCATGTCGAACTGCTTCCAGTCTTCTTCCGGATCTACAAGAAAAGGACCTGGGAACTGATCGATGTTTCCGGTTCCAGTGATTTTAGCTTCTACCGTGACGGTGTCACCAAACTTAAGTTCCCGTTCAACCGGAGAGACTTCAAGAGTGAAATTGCCAACGGCTCCTTGAAACTCCTCGGGTGCTCCCGAGGGGAGGGGGCGGACTTCGATCTTGCGTGTCGGAAATTCGACTCTGGCTTTAAAACGCGTGCTGGCAAAGCCACCTCTCACAGCAGCCCGCCGTTGGAAGATTGGTTCCGCTTGTCCCGGACCCAAAGTGAGTTTCCCCTCCCGCAGAGCATTGATTGAGCTTCGATACGTATAAACGGCAAAGGTATGTCCGTCATATTTGAGGACTCCAGTGTGCTGGGGCGTGGTGGTAAAACGCCATGCCGCAATGCCATCTTTCTCGATGTTGATCACCTGTCCGTCGGATAGGCGAAGAATGTGGGGTGCGGCTTGGGAAATGTAGAGCTTGGCCTCGGCCACTTGGGTCTCACCGAGGTAGGGGCTTTCTTTTTCAAGAAAGACTCCAGAAAGATAGGGAACGACTGAATTTCCAATTGTGATTCCTTTGGTCGCTAATTCTGAGACCGGAAAGACTCTCAGAACGACTGGTCCAGAGCGAGCGGTTCCGTTTCGAGTCCTTAATTGAAACGCTGGGATTGTATGCAGACCTGGTTTAAGTCCGGAGACGAGGTATTCGAAGACTTCCTGAATACGCCCATTGCGGGTCACGTGGGTCTTTTGTTGACGGGTGATCGAAACTGGCGAGTCCATTCGCGGTGTCTCCGGCCAATCGATGACCGGAGCGTTCTTGACTTCGACAGTGAGGAGAGTTTGTTCCCCGACAACGGTGAACCTACTATTTAGGCTCACTTCTATCGTGGGCATGCTCTGCGCTTGGAGAATCGTCTGCAGGCCCAGAATCAGGCCGATGAAGACGAATAGAAATTTAGAAGCCATCAGTATCATCGAGACTTACCAATCGTGAGCAGAACGCTTGAAGGGTCTTCGGATTCGTCGCGGAGCTTTGGCGCCAAAGTCCGCATATTGTTTAAGGAGCCTTCGGGCCCGTTCTTCCTTGGATTCGTTTTTAGGAGCTTCACTCTCTTTTAACTGGGCCGATTCCTTTTGGGTCTCGTTTTTATCATCAGGTTTGTTGCCCTCTTTTGATTCGCCGGGTTCTTGCTTGGGTTGACCTTCCTTCTCTCCCTCAGGCATCTCTCCGCCCTCTTCCTTTGGTTTGCCGTCTTCACCTTGTTTCTCCTGGTTGTTGTCTGGGTTCTCCTTGTTTCCCCCTTCGTTTGGAGGGCTGTCTTCGGGCTTGTCGCCGTCTTCGTTGTCCTCGGGAGGTTCGGTTGGTTCGTTTTTCTGGCTGTTTTCCTCCTGTGATTTCTCTTTTTCCTGATCCTGCTTTTCCTGATCCTCTTTGCTTTCGTCGTCTTTGCTCTCTTGTTTTTTCTGCTGATCCTTTTGTTCCTGTTCTTTTAGCAAATTCTGGACTGATCGAAGGTTGTCGATGCTGGGCTTATCCTCCGGATTGATTTCGAGCGCCGCTTGATAATGTTTTTCAGCACCTCGCCAGGCTATTTTACGCTCTTCACCATCGAGAGGGACGCCAAGGTAGAAGAGGCTGGTGGCGAGGGCATAGTGAGCGTTTTGTTGGAGTGCAGGATCATCGGATTCGAGAGCCTGGCTAAAAGAGCCGGCGGCATCATTCCAGCTTTTGGCACGGTAAGCAGCTGAGCCGGCAGCAAGATGAAGTCGGGCAGCCCTCTCCCCTGATGTTTCCTTGGCCGCTTCCCGGAAAAGTTGATGAGCTCCCAGCTGATCACCTCGCTTCAATGCTTCGCGACCGTCATCGATCAGCCCAGCGTCGACTTGCGGGAGCGTGAAAATAAACACAGCGGCCGCGGTAACCGAGCGCAGTGGGAGGCATCGAACGAAGATTGAGAGCATGAGAAGAAGGAGTCCTCCAAAAAGAAACCATTTGTAAGCCGGTTTCGCAACTCGTTGATGCTTTCCTTCCTCACGGAACCGGTCCATTTCCTCGAGCGCTGAATCTAGTTTCCCCAGAAATTCCCCTCCGATTCCTTGCGAATAGTAACCATTTGTCCGCCCGGCAAGAATTTTTAGAGAGGCTTCATCGAGGCGGCTAAAGACAGGATTCCCGTTGCGACCCCGGAATTTCCCATCGCGTTCCTGTGCATCCGGGATGAACGATCCGTTGCTGGTTCCCATGCCCAGGGCGTAAATGAAGATCCCCTCACTTGCCGCTGAATCTGCTGCGGTTTCAAGCCCCTCGGTAGATTTTTCGCCATCGCTGAAGATCACCATAATATTACTCTTTTGCCCGGTCTGGGTAAGGAGCTGGATTCCTGCATTCACTCCACCACTCAAATTGGTTCCCCCGTAGGGAATATCTTCCGGGTCAAGTTGGGCCAGTGTTTGTTCAACAAAGCTGTGATCAAGTGTCAACGGTGACTGGACCAGCGTTTCCCCGGAAAAGAGAAGGACTCCGACACGGTCTTGCGGGAAACGTTCCAGAATCTCCAGAGCTGCCGCGCGCGAAGCTTGGAGGCGACTGGGTTTGATGTCCTCAGCGAGCATGCTTCGAGAGATATCGATGCAGAAAAGAATATTGCGTCCTTCACTCTCGACTTCAATCCATTCTTCTCCGGATTCTGGTTGGGCGAATGCCACGATAAGTCCTCCCAAACCAACGAGAGCGAAGCCAAGCGAGGCAAAGTAGATCCAAGGTGATCGGACATGGCTGAGCCGTCTCTGAAGTCGGGGAGCAACTAGTTTTTTCCATCGTTTGCCCCGTGTTTTCCAAGCCAGCCAAGCGACGAATGCCAGGATGGGGATGGCGATGAGGCAAAGGAGCCATTCCTGATTTTCAAATCTCATGGCATGGGAGGAGGGTTAAAGGCGGTATAGGCTATGAACCCAAGGATCAGAAGCGCTGAAGGGCCAACGAACCAAGGATAGAGTTCTTTGCGAATTATCCAGGTATTGCGCTTTACCTCGGTCTTCTCGAGTTCATCGATGCCATCAAAAGCCTTCCTTAGGCCTGTGTAGTCAAGTGCGCGATAGAAGTCGCCCTCGGTGATCTCGGAAATTTGTTTAAGGGTTTCAACATCGAATTCTTGGCCAGTGGCCGTGCCACGAAGACGGCCCTGTGGCGTTCCAATGGCCACGGGATAAATCTTAATTTTTAGGTCCGCGACTATTTTAGCGGCTTCGATTGGAGACAATTGACCTGAATTACTGGCTCCATCGGTGACAAGAACGATAACCTTGCTGGTCGTTTTGGTTCCCGAATCTTCCTCATCACGCTTCAGCCTTTCAAGTCGATCTCCGGCCGCGATAATGGCGCTTCCGATTGCGGTTCCACTTTCGGTACGACTGTTCACCAATGCTAAATCCCTGAGGGTATGTTCAAGGATCTGGTGATCAAGAGTGATCGGAGCCACCGTATAGGGACGGGCGGCAAAACTGACGATGCCGATGCGATCATCAGGTCGGCGTTTGATAAATTCATTGATGATTTTTTTGGCAGCCTCGATTCGGCGCTCGGGCCGTCTCATTAATTCACCGGATTCAAAAAAATCGGCAGTCGACATGGAGTAGGAAACATCGAGCGCAATGAGGATGTCGATACCGCTGGCAGTGCGGGAGGTTCGGCTTTTCGCCTCCTGGGGGCGGGCCAGACCCACAATGGCAGGAACGAGCATCAGAGGAAGAATGAGGGGCGCAAATCGGAAAGGCTTGTCTTTGGATTTCCAGCCAAGGGTGCCCAGAACCCGGAGAGTCGGATAGAGAATCCAACCACGGGTTCCCTGGCGATAGCCCAGGAACATGAGACAGGGGATCGTGAGGAGGAGGAGTAACCACCAAGGCTCGGCCAGGATGTATTCGTTGAAGATCTTCATGTGGTCACCGTGCGGGCTGAATGAATCGTCTCGAGACACTGCCGTGAGCGGGCAACAAATTCGTGAGCTCTCACGGCGTCAATGGTCGAACGTGCATACTTAGCGTTGTTGAGATCGGTTAAAAGAGTTTCGGCTTCGCGAGGAAGATTGCTCTGGCGGGCCTTGAATTCTTCAACAGTTTCATAGAGAGCCGGTTCGGACATCGAATTGGCAAGATAAGCCCGGATGGCCAATGATGCGTGGGCGGCAATTTCGGCGAGAGGGCGGCTTGGGCACTCAGGTTCGAGAGATTTGAGCCGCTTCAGGGCCGAACCAAAAAAATCCTGCGTGGGCTTCTCAGGTGGAGAAACCGAAGGACGGTGCAGCAACTTGAAGAGCCCCCAGATTGCCAAAAGGAGAAGAAGGAGCCCACCCCCGATCGCCCACCAGATCCATTCGGGAGTGCCCGGAAGATAAGTCTCCGGGTCAGGAATGCCATGTTCAAGAGTCGGTTTTTTTTGGGTGTCCATGGTTATCGGCGGCGTTGGGCGCGGCGTTGGGCACGGCGTTGAAAGAGTTGGTGAAGGTCGGCAAGATAGTCGTCACGAGTGGAGATGTTCGCTGAATCGATCCCGTGTTTGTTAAAGAACGAGGCCAATCCTTCGCGATATCTTTTGGAGAGTTTGGCAAGACCCATCCGGGTATTATTGTTTGAAGTGTTTACTAGAACTTCATGTCCAGACTCCGGATCGCGAAGGTAGATTTTACCCACATCAGGAATTCTTTTTTCGAGAGGGTCGAGTAGCGGAAGGGCAATGACGTCATGTTGACGGGCGAGCGAGCCAAGAGATTTCTCAAATCCCCAGTCGATGAAATCTGAAATAAGAAAAACGAGCCCCTTTCGCTTGAGAGTTTGGAGAAGAAATTTGGAAGCTTCAGAAATCGACGTTCCTGGATCTGGAGGTTTCGCCGTAAGGATCTCGCGCACGGCACGAAGGATTGAGCGCCCGCCTTTCGCTGGAGGAAGATAGAGAACAGGCTCTTTCGCAAAAAGCAGGAGGCCGACTTTGTCTCCATTGTAGCGGGCGCTGAAGCCTAGAAGAGCGGCCACTTCAGCAGCACGTTCGCGCTTGCTCAGATAATCGCTTCCGTAGTCTGTCGAACCTGAAATGTCGACGGCGAGAACGACAGCGAGCTCACGTTCCTCCCGGAATTTACGGACATAGGGAGCCTCCATTCGGGCGGTCACGTTCCAGTCGATGAAGCGAATTTCGTCGCCCGGTTGGTATTCCCGAAGCTCATCGAAATCGAGGCCCTGTCCACGAAAAGAGGAGTGGTAGTCGCCTGAAAAAACCTCGTGAGCCAGGCGGCGGGCGCGGATTTCCAAACGCCGAACCCGGCGCATGATTTCTTCGATACTTTCTTCCTCTTCCATCTGACGTGAAAGTTCTAATCAGTGGATTCAAAAATGGGAGAGGATTTTTAGGATCCAGCAAGAGAAATTGGGAAAGAGCGATTTTATTTAGCTCACTTGACTTTTCCTAGGCTGGGGCGAGATTGCGATGGTGAAAAAGGGAGAAATTTCAGGGAAGACGATTTATCGCCTTTCGATTTACCATCGTTGCTTGCGACGCCTTGAAGAGAACAAGATAGAGACAGTGAGTTCCTCGACTCTGGCAAAGGCGGCCGGGGTCAACCCAGCCCAGTTGCGGAAGGATTTGGGTTATCTTGGAACTTTGGGGACGCGTGGCTTGGGATATCAGGTTTTGGAGTTGTCGGAGGCCATTCGTGAGGTCTTGGGTCGTGAGAATTTACAGCCGGTCATTTTGGTGGGCGTCGGAAACCTTGGGGCAGCGTTGCTGCGCTATGATGGATTTAAAAAAGAAGGTTTTGAAGTGATTTCAGCTTTCGATGCCGTGCCGGAAACCGTTGTCCTGCGCGGTATTGATGTTCCGGTTCATGACGTAGATGAGATGCCAGATTTTGTGGCTAAGAACAAAGTCAAGTTGGCCGTTTTGGCCGTTCCCGCTGCTCAGGCGCAGGAAGTTAGTAACGATCTCGTTGATGCTGGCATTCAGGGGATTCTGAGTTTTTCTCCGACCGTGCTGCAGGTGCCCGATTCAGTGACGGTGAACAGCGTGGATCTCGCCTTGGAGCTGGAGCAAGTGAGCTTCTTTGTGAAGAAGGATAGCCAGGGAAATACCTCCGAGCCTGTTCAAGGGTGAGCCGTAGTTAGACCTTCGGCCTTGATTAGTCAAATGACCTACTTTTTCGCTGCTTGATACTGGGCGAGAAGGGTGTCGCAAAGTTTCTGGGTCTCGGCGATTTTCGGGACAACTTTGGGGTCTTCCTCTTTTTGAGCGGTGAGGACGATGAGTTGCTCCCGAGCTTGGACGAGCTTGGTGTTGATAGCAGCAGCTTTCCAATTCTTAATTTTGGTATCGAACTGGTTGGCGGCGGCGGAAGCCTTTTCAAGCTCAGCTTGTGAAATTTGGGCGAGTTTCTCTTTGTCTTGAATGGCTTTGCGGAGAGGTCCGACCTGCTGATTGAGTTGGAGGACTTTGGCCTGTTTCGCTTTCATGGCTTCAAGGGGGATCACTTTGGCCTTGGCGACCTGATCACGTTGGTCAATCAGTCGGGCGTGGGCCTCGGTGAATTGTTTGATGCGGGCATCTTCCTGGATATTTCCCGCTTCAAGGTCTTTGGAGCGTTGGGAGAAATCAGCGAGGAGCTTCTTGTGAGCGTCCACCTTGGCGGCGAGTTGCTGCACAATTTGGCGTTGTTGGTGTTCTGTTTGTTCCGCGGTCACCAAAGCATTTTTCTTTTCGACGTTATTGGGATCCATATTTGAAGCCTGACGTTTTTTTAGGGAGTCATGGGCCGTGGCGACGAGAGCTTGGTTGGCGGTGCGGTGCGATTGGACAAGTTCCTCCTGCTCGGCGGAAAACTTTTGACGTTCCTGGACAAGCTGCGATTTCTGTTGAGCCGAGCCTTTGGCATTTTTGGTAATCTCATCCCTTTCGACGAGCTTCGCGGTGGCCTGGGCTTCAAGTTGTTTGCGCTTGGCTTCGAGGTCGCCGGTCTCTTTTTGGAATTTGGTAGCGTCTTGATTTACGGTAGCAATAGTAGTCTCCGTTTGAGTCAGCTTATCCTTGGTTGCCTTTACGGCAGCTTGTGCGGCGGTCACCTTTTGGCGCACAGCAGCAATGACCGCTTCGAAAGCGGTCTTCTCCTTTAGGAGGGAAGCAATGCGATCCTGAATGTTTGGTGGGGTGGCGCTGAGTTCACCGATCTTTTTCATGTCTTTGGTTTCAAAGACTTCGATCTTTCCGTTCCAGTCGGCGGTGAAGTAGCGGCTGGCATCGTGCGAAAAGGCGACTTCGGTGATCATCTCGGGAGAAGGATTGGATTGTTTTTCCATCCCAAGATCTGGTTTCCAAAGCTTCACCCGATAGTCGCGACCAGCGGTGATGAGCGTGCCATTGGCGGCGTAGTCCATGGCAAGAAGTCCGCCGCCGGTGGACGTCGCTTTTTTGATCTCCTTTCCCTGATTCATGTCCCAAAAACGAATGGTTCCGTCTTCCGAGGCAGTTGCGATGAGGTTTGAGTCGGCGCGCCACTTGATGTCGGTGATGGCGCCCTGGTGTCCCCGGAGAGAGTGGAATTCATTACCGGTAAAGGCTTCCCAAATCTGAACCCCGTTACCACGTCCGCCGGTGGCCAATAGGACCCCATCATGTGAGTAGGCGAGGGCGGTGACCCAGTCGGTGTGTTTTTTGATACTATGGGTCTGTTCAATTTCCTGAGTGTCCCAGAGTTTCACAAGACGGCTGGGTCCTCCAAGGGCGACTCCGCCGAGGTCGGCACGCAGATCGGCAGCGAGGACAGAATCGAACTCCTTGCCCATCGTCATCATGACCTTGCCGGTAGTGATGTCCCAGGTGATGGTGGTGCCAGATTTCCCCGCGATGCCACCGCCTGCTAGGAGGTATTTGCCGCTGGGGTGGAAGGAGAGGGTTTCGGGTTGACCCGCCGGGAAGGGAAGAACGCCGCTGAGTTTGAGGGTGTCGGTGTTGTAAAGGAGGACCTGCCGCTGTCCGGTAACGGCAAGAAGAGGAGCCCATGGGCTGGCGTCCATGTCGCCGACAACAGTAGATCGGTTGGGCGTGATCACCGGCTCAAGAAGGAGGTCTTGAGGCATGGGAGGAGGACCTTCGGGGCGTTTGCCGGTGGGAACGGCTCCAAGAGAGAAAGCGGGCTTTGGGCGCTTCTTGGCCTTGGAGCCCTTGTTTTCAAGAAGGCCGCCATCAATCCAGGCCCGGATCAGGTCGGCGTCTTTCTTTGCGATCTTCTCACCTTCAGGTGGCATGATCGGCTCGCCGGTTTGCACGGTGACAATGAACAGCTTGGAACTACCTCCATCACCGGCGAGGGCGATTTTTCCACCGGAGCTTCCGGCCATCGCGCCCATGTAAGTGGAGAGGTCGAGGTCGCCTTTTTTCTTATCCGGATTATGGCAATTCAGGCACTTGGATTCGAAGATGGGAAAGATGTGGTCATCGTAAGTGATCTTGTCAGCGCCATGGGCAAGTGACGAAGCTACGACGAGGGATGCGAGCGAGGGTTTCAACATCGGTCCTGCTGGCTAGTGGTTGAAGAGATACTCCTTCGAGTTCAAGAGGGCCCAGAAGATATCCTCGAGGACGAGGCGCGTCTCATTAGGGTCCTTGGCTTCGGCAAGGACGTGGTTGAGTTTGGAAACTTCGGCCTCGTTTGGACTTCGGCTAACGGTGCGTCGGTAGAGTGATTTCACGATCTCCATGGGCTCTATTTTCTGCTCCATCAATTTGTTGATGACCTTTCCGCGAGTGATCCGGCTGGTCACGGAGTCACCGTTTAGCAGGTGGAGAGCCTGGGAGAGATTAGGCTCCATTTTGACTTCGCAGGAACACACGGTCTTGCGAGTGGCACGACCGAAGGTAGTTAGGAAATAGGTGGAGGTGTTTCCATCGGCAATGTTCACGGCGCGAGCGCCAAGCGGGAGACCTCGAAATTTATTGGGCGTGTCGGTGACCTGGGCAAGGGTATCGAGAAGCACCTCGGCACGAAGTCGGCGAATGCGTGACTTGGCGAAGTTATTGGTGTCGGCGGCGTTTGTTTCGTTGGCCTTCGTCGAGAGTTGGTAGGTGCGCGAAGTGCAAATGTCGCGGACGAGCTTCTTCATATCAAAGTTATACTCGGTGAACTTTTTACCGAGGACTTCAAGCAATGCAGGATTGGTCGCTGGATTTGAGACGCGAACGTCATCGACGGGATCAACGATGCCAATGCCGAAGAAGTGGGACCAGATGATGTTTGCGGTATTACGGGCGAACCAGGGGTTGCCGGGTTTGGTGAGCCACTCAGCCATGGCCTTGCGACGAGTGGTGCCTTTTACTTCAGCAGGACCGCCTCCGAGGTAGGTGGGAACGGCGTTTTGCTTGGTGACGGGATGCTGGATCTCACCGCCTCCATCGTAAACGATCATGTCAGTGGGGTCTTCTCCACGCTTCCGCTTCACTCCGGTAAAGAAGGATGCGAAGCCGTAGTAGTCATCCATGGTCCAGCGGTCAAAGGGGTGGTTGTGGCATTGGGCACACTGGATTCGGGTTCCCATAAAGACCTGGGCTACGTTCTCTGTGAGCTTTTTAATGTCGCGTTCGGCCTTGAAGAAGTTGGTGGCGGGGCTGTCGTAGGATCCTCCCGTTGCGGAGAGGAGGTCGTGGACGATCTCGTTGAAAGGCCGGTTGTTTGCAATCTGACCACGGAGCCATTCATACCAAAGGAGGGCTGACTTATAGGTGACATCGTTTCCGTTGTTTCCGGTGGTGCGGATCTGGAGAAGCTCGGCCCATTTCATGACCCAGATTTCGGTGAAGTCCTTGCGCTCGAGAAGTTGGTCGACGAGAGCTTCACGCTTCTTGGGGGTTTGGTCCGCGACGAAGGTTTTCAATTCTTCCTCGGAGGGAAGGAGTCCCACGATGTCGAGGTGGACGCGACGGGCGAAGATTTCATCGCTACAAATCTCCGAGGGGATGATGCGGAGTTTATGGAGTTTCTCATGGACGTGTTTGTCAATGTAGTTGAATTCCGGGAATTGTGGGCGGGTGTATTTCAGTCCGCTGGGAATGATGATCGCCTGGGAGCCTTCGGTGAAGGTGTGGAAACGAGCCATGAGGAATGCTTCCCCCTGTGTTTTCGAGGTGGCGACACCAGCGGACTCATCGATGCCTACGGAATTATCGTTGGACGAGGTGTAGCTGGAGAGAGTGGAAACGTCGCGGTCGGTTCCATCAGAGTAAGTGGCTTTGACAGTGAGAGGGATTTTCTTGTTACTTCCCTCGAGAAGCATCTGCTTTGGCTCAACATCAATCTTTATGGGGAGAGCAACGTCAGCGGGGTCATAGTTTGCGCCATCCTGAATCCACTCGAGAAGAGTGGCGTAGTAGGGGTGATCTTTTTCGAACAACTTCCCACCGGTATGAGGCACGATGCCGCTGGATTTTGTGAGGAGAAGAGAGTCCTCGGGAATCGCCAAATTGAGGCGGCGCCCAGCGAATTCACGAGTGATACGGTAATGGTCTCCCTTTGGATCATATCCGAAAAGAGAGATCATGAAGCCGTCTTGCCCTCGGGCGGAACCATGGCATGAACCGGTATTGCATCCGGAGGCCGTGAAGACAGGAACGACGTCCTGTTGGAAGCTGATTCTACGACCTTCCTGTGCTCCCTTGACCGTTACGGGAACGGTAAGTTCCCTGCCGCGGAATGTGATTTTAACCGAGGTCGCGCCATCCTTGAGGGGGAAGAGAGTTGATCCTTCAAGGCGGACGAGAGTAGCGTCAGCAATCGCAAATACTACCGAAGGAGTGACTTCCCGGGTGACTGCGTTCTTGTCAGTTGCAAGGATGATGAGTTTGTGGAAATCGCGCTTGGTCTCGAGGCTGACCGAGGAAGGGTAAACCGCAATTGAGGCGAGGTTTGGATCCGGTTGATCCGAGTCTTCTAGAGGGGCGGAGCGCTCGCGATGCTGGAGAGTGACTTTGTCGTCCCAAGGAGCTCCTTTCGAGATCCAGGCTTTAAGACGGGCGATTTGCTCTTCTGTGAGAGGTTGGCGTTCCTTCTTTTTGGACGAAGGGGGCATGAATTCGTCGTCGTCATGTGGTAGCTGGAGGCGACGGAGGAGCTCGGACTTGTCGGGGGCCTTGAGATCGAAAGGCGATCCGGAGTCACCACCTTCGAGGAACTTTGCTTTGAGATCCATGCGGAGACCACCCTTGTCTTTTTCTGCGTTGTGACATTCGACGCATGAATGCTCAAAAATGTCGCGGACTTCATTGATGGAAGCCGGAGCGGAAAGGGCGAGGACGGTGAAGAGAGTTGGGGCAAGAGTCTTCATTTACTGGACTGTCGAAGTTGTTCGAGACGGGAGAGAGGTTTCTTTGGGGTTTCCTTTTTTACAACCTTGGCGGCTTCCTTTTTAGGTTCGGCCTTTTTCTTAGGAGCCGGTGGTGGTGGGTCGATGCGGAGGGTTCCGCCATGTCCCACATTGTGAGGGATGGGATGTCCATTTTTTGTGATGATGACCTGGCAAAAAAGATTGCTGTGCTTTCCCTTTCGGGCGTCCTCGGCGACTTCGAGCGGGAAACTCACTTCGGCTGACTTGGTCGTGATCATTTTTTCGGCGGACTTTACCCCGTGTGGAAGAGCCTGGAGAATGACCCGGGCTTCTCCGGAGAAGGCTTCGAGTTGCTCAACTTTGACAATGACGTTGGTGTTTTTACCTGGGTTGGTGGCCGCCATGGCGAGCGTCATTTGGACGAATGGCTCAGAGACTTTGACGTCGACGAAATTTGACGAGACACGCACGATGCCGCGATCACTGACGGACTCGCCGGTGATGAGTATTTTCCATTCAGCGGTGGGGGCATCACCATTGGCGTTCAATACCAGAGTGGCTTCATTTTTGCCCTCGGGGATGTCGATTTCATTGGGAGCTCCGATTCCGGGTGGCTTCCATGGAAGGCGAACCTTGATTTTTTTAGTGAAGTCCTTGGCTCGCTTGGCGGTGATCTTGAGAGTCATCGTTCCATTGCGGACGAGAGGGACCGGAGGAGCGAAAAGTTCCAGGTGGTATGGAGCCTCTTCGATCACTGCGATGGAGATCTTTTGGGTGTTGGTGACCTGGTAATCTCCCTGATTGTTGACGTAGAGGTGGGAGATCTTTTCGGTGAAGGGCCCACGAAGTTTCGTCTTTGGATCTTCGATTTCAAACTGATAAAGGCCTCCTCCAATGGGGGCGTCGGCTTTGGCCTCAAAGAGAATGGGAAAGTTGCTGAGGTTTCGGGGAACAGCGGGAGTTCTAAAAGTGACTCCGTCGGGGAGTGTGGGTGCGTGGAAAACGACGTCACAGCCAATGTTTGAGCGAACGATGTTGGGAGCGATGGCAAGGCGGTTGCCTCGCGGGATTTCAATCATCTTGTGCTTCTGGGTGTCAGCGCGGTCGGCAGGAGGCAGGGTGAGGGCGAGAGATTGAGTTCGTTTCTGAAGCTCGATGCGATAGGTGAAGTCAGGACCTCCCCGCTTCAGTTGATCTCGAATATTTAAAACGTAGTCGCCATCGGCTAGGATCTCATAGTCGAGCCTGCTGTCGGGGGTCCCTTGGGTTTGGTCGTCGTTGGCCTGTAGGTATTTGTTGTCCTTGGCCTGACGGATCGTGATGATGCTGTCGACAGGGGAACGCAATTCACGGGCGAGGACTTGAATGCGGAGTTTCTCGCCCTTCTTGGCTTGAAAGCGGAACCAGTCTTGATCCTCAGGGGTGGAAAGAACGCCGTGGAAAGCGAAGGGTGCGGTTGGTGCGTTTTGGAGAGGAATGGCAGTCTTGTAGTTCTCGTTTGGTTCGGTTTCGTTGAGGTAATCAAGAGGAGAAACGTGAACGAGGTTGCCGGAAGGGGCGCTGAGGCCGTCCGATTCGGCGATAGCAGAGAAGGGCTCATTACCAACCTTGATTCTCTTCTTAAGTGGTCCTTTGGCGTCGCCGATGAAGGTGAACTCCACCTCCTCGCCCGGTTTTACAGCAGGAGGAAAGACCGCACGAGGGCGCGGGAACGTTCCGATGTGCATCCTATATTGTGAGGAGGCGTTTCCCTGGTAGGACGATTCACGAACAAGGATGGTGTAGGGGCCGTCCTCCGGGACGATGATGGAAGCGGCGCAGTCGCGCTTCAGGAAAGGGGAATCGTCGTTGACTGCCAGTTCGAAACGGTTCTTGTCGAGGATGGCGATGTAGGGATCGAACATGACCCGTCCAAGACGCATTGCTTCGACTTCGACCGAGAGACGTTGGCCTTTTTTGCACTGCACTTGGTAGAAGTCATCGTCTTCCGAGTCTGCAACACCTTGGACGGTGACGTTGAGATCGACCTTTTGTGGTTCACCAAAGGTGTTGTTGATGTCCTTTTTAAGATCCGCGGTGCGGGCCTCCATGACGGTGGGAAACTGGCCCACCCAAAAGGTGCGCATGTAACTCATGCCGCCTTTGCAACGAAGACGCATTGGGTGCTCACCGAGTTTGGCATCGGGTGCGATGACGAGAACTGCAGTGACACTTTTGTGATCCTTTCCCTTGGTGAGGGATTTTACGGTCATTCCTTCTTGATACAGAACAAGCTCCTCGGGCTCGTAGAGACGGTTTCCCAGAAGGGTGATCTTCACTTCGGTCCCTCGTTTTCCGCCACGCGGCTCGACCCGCGAAAGGTCGGGGGTGAAGGCCGAAGCAGAGAAGATAGTGACAGCAAATAGAAAAAAGGTGCGGATCATGATGGGGGCGTTTTAAGCTTTCTTGGCGAGGATCTCGTCCAAGATACGGCCTCCATCCACGATTTCGATGGGGCGGCCGCCTGGTGCCATGAGCTCCTTGTCTGCTGTGATACCGAGTTGGTTGTAGACAGTCTTGGCGAGAGAATCGATGCCAACCATGTCCTCCTCCGGTTCTCCTCCGAGGGCATCCGAACTACCGTGAACCAGCCCGCGATGGACTCCGCCGCCTGCGAGGCCCACGGAGAAAACGCGAGGCCAGTGATCGCGACCTCCAGTGGCATTGATCTTGGGCGTGCGACCGAATTCGGAAGTAATCATGACGAGGGTGGAGTCAAGGAGACCGCGCTCGTCGAGATCGGAAATCAGAGTTGCGATGGCCTGATCGACCGTGGGCAGCTGTTGTTGAATTCCGTTTTTGATATTATCGTGGTGATCCCAGCCACCAGCAGTGAGAGACACGAAACGGGTGCCGGCTTCGACAAGCCGTCGGGCCAGGAGCATCCGCTGCCCCGGGGTATTCATGCCGTAACGCTTTTGAACAGCTTCGGGCTCTGCCTTAAGGTTGAATGCCTCACGAGCTTGTTGGGAGGAAATCAACTTGTAAGCGTGTTGGTAAAAGGCGTCCATGGAATCGAGAGCATCCGATTCTTCAAGGGTCTTGAAGTGGTGGTCGACGGTTTCCAGAAGGTTGCGTCGACGGTTGAAACGCTTTTCATCGACTCCGCTGGGCATGTTGAGGTCACGAACTTTAAAGTCCCCCCGTGAGGGCTCTGATCCGATGGCGAAGGGGCCATAGGCCGAGGAAAGGTATCCTGAATTGGCAAACTCGTTCGGCACCGAAGGGACACAGACGTAGGGTGGAAGGTTGTTGCGGGATCCGAGTTCATGCGAAACCACCGAACCCATGGACGGGAATTCAAGGGCCGGAGAAGGCTTGTAGCCGGTGAACATGTTGTGGGTGCCCCGTTCGTGGGCTGCCTCGCCGTGTGCCATGGACCGAATGATGGTCATTTTGTCGGCAATTTTGGCAGTGTGCTTGAGATACTGGCTGAACTTAATACCCTTGATTGAAGTGTTGATGGTGCCAAAGGGACCGCGGTATTCGGAGGGGGCATAAGGCTTTGGATCCCAAGATTCCTGATGGGCCATGCCGCCGGGAAGGAAGATCTGAATCACCGATTGAGCGACGCCTTCACGGGTTTTGTAATTTTTCTGGGCACCCTGGGCTTCCATTTGGAGGAACTGGGGAAGAGTGAGACCAAGACCTCCGAGGAGGCCGACGTGAAGGAAGCCACGACGGGAGAAGTCGTTGGCGAAGGGGTTTCCGGGGCAGGGTTCTTTCATAGGACGGAGCTAATTCTGTTTATTAACGCATCCTTTCGGAATTTTTAATCAATTCTTTAGCGAAAAGTGAAGATTCGAGAGGCTGGACTTTTTTTATTTTTTTGGGACTATTTCGATTAGCCCCCTCATGGACCCCCCAAAAATCCAAGGATACGAAATTCGTGCTGAAATCGGTGCCGGATCAACCGGTATCGTTTACGAGGCGCAGCGTGATGACGGCACGCTGTGCGCGATAAAAGTATTCGATAGCATGTCGTCAAACGCGAAACTGCTGGAGAGTCGGGTGACCCGAGTGATGGAGACCGGTGCGCAAGATGTGACGATCCCGGTTGTGGCTCAGGCTTTGGACTCGCGGCCCAGCTGTATTGTGATGCCTCTCATGGCAGAGCGGCTTGAAGATGAGGTTGCCCAATTCCGACCCCGGACCCTGCAGACCTACTTCAAAGACTATCAAGAAAACGAATATTCCTGGCCTTTCATTCTTAAGTTTGCGACCAGGCTCGCCACTCTTCACACCAATAAGGTGGCGCATGGAAACCTCAAACCAGGGAATATTTTTCTGGGTGCCAATGGGGGACCACTGATGGCTGATTACGCCACTGGGCTCATGCCGGGGGTTCATCGGCTTGGATATAGTGATGCCTTGCTCTATTCCCCGCCCGAACAACTTCGTTACCCTGAAGGATACTCCGAAGAGGCCGGGTATCGCTGGGACGCATACGCTTTTGGGGTCATCGCCTATCGGGTGTTGACTGGTGTGTTTCCACGGTGTCACGAAATCTTCGATTCGGTGTGCCCAGCGCCGGGAACCCAGCAACGATTTAGCATTGAAGCCGATCGCGAAGGGATTGCTGAGGGGTTGGAGGAAAGCGAGTCTTTTTCCTGGCCGACCGAACCTGCTGATGACCGGGACGCAAAGCGGCGGGAGATGATCAATTTCTGTCTGGCACTTGATCCAATGGGGCGCCCGAGTGACATGCGGGAAGTCACACGCTACTTTGAAACGATCGAAGTGGATTTGGCAGGCGAGGAGGCAAATCGTCGATTGATCGCAGCTGGGGATCTCGCTGATAAAAAACGCGGCAAAGCGCGTCGAATATTTGCTTTGGCCTCGCTCATCGCGGCGGGGCTCGGCGGGGGATGGGGATATACCCAGCATCTCCGAATGCAGGAAAACGAATCCGCAGCTTTTGAATTCAAAGACTATCGGGGAACTTCGGAGTCAAGGATTACTGATCTTGGGATGCAGCGTGATCAAGCGTTGGACGCGGAAGGGGGGGCGCTTAAAAAGAGAGATGAGCTTCAAACCGCATTGGATCAGGAGCAAAGCAAGACACGGGAGGAACTGGTTTCAGCTCAAATTACCAACGAAAATCTTTTTGATTGGCTCTTGGAGGAGGGGGTTGAAGGTCTGCCGGTTCTTGAGGCACGACAGGAACGGCTGGGACTCCTCTTGAAAAAAGTGGAGGAACAACTCACAGGGATGGAGATCAGGCCTTCTTTGGCGAAACAGGCTGCGGTTCTTCGTCTTCGAAAAGCCGAGCTTACCCTGGCAATGGGATTGTTGAATCAAGGGGAAGAGTTTCTCAATCAAGCCATCGAAAAAGGAGGGTTAAGCGGAGCCCAGACGGCTCGTTCCAGGCTGAGATCCCTGTTATTGGCTTCCAAAAAAGATCCTTCCAATCTTGAAGATCGAGTTGCGGAATCGGAGGCCGTGATTTTGAAGGCATGGGGTGAGGATGAGTCAAAAAAACTCCGAGCGACGGCAGCTCTTCATCTTGTCAAAGCCCGCATGTGGGAGGCGAAGGGGGACGGGGAAAAGGCCTTGGTAAGTTACCTTGCCAGCCTCGAAGATTTTAAAAAATTGGAGGAAATCCATCCCGACAACCCCTCAATTCGTCTCATGGTGGGGCATCGTTATTTAACGGCAGCCTTGGCCGCCGAAAGTGAGGGATCGCCCGAGAATTCTGCAAAACTTCGAGAGCAGGCCGCCGCGTCATTTACCGCTCTGGCAGAGAAGCAAGAGCACCCATCTCCCGAGCTGCAATACCAGATTGCTTCGGCGAGTGCGGCAAAGGCGATTTCTCTTTGGCAGCAAGGAGATACCTTTGGCGCAGAAAAGCTTGCCCGACAATGCGTCGACAAGCTCTCTGTAATTCAAGCAAAGATGCCGGATGACTTTCGGGTGGTGAATGATCTGGCAGCCCAGCAGGGAATCATAGCCACCGCACTTAGAGATGAAGGTCGACCCACTGAGGCAAAGACGCTTTTAGAGAAGGGAATCAAATCTCTGGGAGTTGGGCTTAAAAAGGACCCGGATAACTGGGGCGCTCGCTACCTTCTCGCTTCACTGAAGTGGCAGCTTTCAGGGTTGATGGGCCAGCAGGGAGAAAGTGACGAAGAGTTAAAGCTGGGAGTGGCGGCATACGATGAATTAAAGGCGCTTCTCGAGACAGAAATGAAACGTCCACACCCTTCAGAAGTTCGTAAATCGCTGGCCTATCTTTGTGGTGATCTGGGGCACTCGGCGGACCTTCGAAATAAACGCGAACTTGCTATCGGATATCTTAAGGAATCCAAAAAATATTGGGAGGAATTGGCCCGAGACGAAGGAGACAAGCTAGAAATTAGGGAAGGGGCTCATTGGGTGGTGGCCCGGCTTGCTGAGATGGGCGTGAAGTGAGGGGCATGCCTGCAGTGACGGCTGGGGAGTTGCTGGAATGGTTTCACCCGTTCATTTTAGGGATGCTGATTTTTGGCAGCGCCGGTTTCCGGGGCTAGACTCTGGAGTAGCAGAGATTTAATTTTGGGGATTTGCTTCTTAAAGTTTCTTGGTTCGGAGCCTGTAACCTGAAGCTAATCCAGTGATGGCGGCCTGGAGTTTTTCCTGGATCTCCTGACTGCCATAAAATGGTCCTGCGCCAGCCCCTCCGGTTGAGTGTGTTTCGACCAGAACAAGATCGTTCCCGCTAATGAGGAAGGAAGGATTTCCACTGTCCCCGCCGATCAGTTTTTTCCCCCAACCATGACGGACCGGGTCCTGATGTTCGAATCCCATGTAGAATCGATTCACGACCTTAACTTTGTGAAAAAAGAGGCGTCGATTTTGATCGGTTACTGCTGCGATCCGTCCGACGAGATGGGAGAAATCCTCTCTGGGAACAGGGAGGGGATAGACTTTGTATCCCAGAGGAATCTCCTGATCAAGAAGTCCGACTGCGACGTCTCCAAAAGCATTTTTACTTTGGATCAAAAGACGTTCGAGTTGTTCTCCGTTGCGTCCATGGAAAATCAATTTGGAACCTGGTTTTCGGATAAAATGTGCAGCCATGACAACATGTCGTCGGGTGACGAGGGTCGCGGTCATTCTTTGATCGAAGGAAACTCCGGACATGTCAAAGTTGCGAGACCACCCCTTCATCATATCAGAGTTTCCTTCTCTGGAATACTCTTTGAATATATTTGGAAAACCTCCTGGTGGAGGGAGTGTAGGCTGCGAAAAGGAGACGGTTTTCGTGGACGAACAAGAGGCTAAAACGAGTGTTAAGAACACCAATGAAATTTGCAGCATCCGTCTTTTATAGCGCAACCGGGGGACAAAAAAAGCCCGGAGTGCGCAAGCAACTCCGGGCTTTTTGAAATGAAGCTCAATTAGCGATCCACACGAGCTGATCCACCCCCGACAAGTTTGCCGACTTCTTCCTTGGTGACCATGGTGGTGTCACCCGGAGTGGTCATGGCGAGGGCTCCGTGAGCGGCACCCCATTCGACGGCTTGAGCGGCGTCGTTGAATTCGAGGAATCCGTAGATGAGACCGGAGGCAAAAGAATCGCCACCGCCAACGCGGTCGAAGATTTCGAGATTCTCGCGGTTGACGGAATTGTGGAATTGACCATCGTGCCAGGCGAGGGCGGCCCAGTCGTTGTCCGATGCGGTGTGGACCTCACGAAGGGTTGTTGCGGTCGCTTTGAAATTCGGGAATTCAGCGACGGCCTGCTCGATCATCCTCTTGAAGTTGGAGATATCGATGCCGGTGATATTTTCCTCGTCAACGCCCTCGACGACAAAGCCAAGACAAGCGGTGAAGTCTTCTTCGTTGCCGATCATGACATCGACATACTTGGCGATCTCGCGGTTGACTTCCTGGGCCTTGGCTTGTCCACCAATCGACTTCCAAAGGCTCGGGCGGTAGTTGAGGTCGTAGGAAACGATCGTGCCGTATTTCTTGGCAATCTTGCAGGCCTCGATGGTGAGTTGCGCATTGCCTTCCGAGAGCGCGGCGAAGATGCCGCCGGTGTGGAACCAACGGACACCGAGCGTCCCGAAAATGTGCTCAAAGTCGAAGTCATCGACGGTGAGCTGGGAAGCGGCGGTGTGGCCGCGGTCGGAAGTGCCTTTTGCGGCGCGAACTCCGAAGCCACGCTCGGTGAAGTTGAGTCCGTTGCGGGCCGCGACTCCAAGGCCGTCGAAGGCCGTCCATTTGATGAACTGGGTATCGACTCCGCCTTGAAGGACGAGGTCTTCGAGAAGGCGACCGACTTCATTATCGACGAATCCGGTGAGGACACCGGCGCGCTTACCGAAGCAGCGCCGAAGGCCACGGGCGACGTTGTATTCTCCGCCGCCTTCCCAGGCCTGGAACTGGCGGGTGGTGCGAACGCGGCCGTCACCAGGATCGAGACGGAGCATGATTTCGCCCATTGACATAACGTCGTAGGCGCATTCTGAGGCTGGTTTGATGTCGAGGCTCATGATGGTGTGGTTTTCAGATTTTAGAGAACGCCGTTGGCGCAGAGAACGTCGTCTGCTCCGGCAAAGAAATTGATGGCGTTATTGAGGCAGCGGTTGGCTTGCCGTTGCACGGATTCGTGGGTGCGGGAGGCGATGTGGCTGGTGATGATGCAGTTTGGCGCTCCGATGAGAGGGTGGTTTGGAGCGGGAGGCTCTGCGTCGAGAACATCGGCTCCATATCCCCCAACTTTTCCGGACTTGAGGGCCCCAGCCATATCGTTGGTGTTGACGAGTTCGCCTCGGGCACAGTTAAGAACGATGACGTTGTCGCGCATTTCGGAGATTGTTTCGGCGTTGATCATATTTTCGGTTTCTTCGTTGAGGAAGCAGTGGAGAGAAATAACGTCGGAGTTTTGAAGGACTTCATTCATATCGGCGCAGCGTTTCACGCCGTATGCACTGGCGAAGGAATCGTCGAAGTAGGGATCGAAAGCAATGATATCCATGCCGAAGGCACGGGCGCGGATAGCGACTTCCTTGCCGATGCGGCCTAGCCCGAGGACCCCGATCGTTTTCCCCATGATCTCGTTACCGACGGGCTTCTTCCATCCTGCGACCCACTCGCCGTTCTGAACGGCGACGGCGTTGGCTTGGATGTCTTTTGTGATCCCGAGGAGGAGTCCGAAGGTGTGCTCGGCGACGGTTGTGTGGTTAACGCCAGGAGTGAAAAGGACGGGGATTTTTTTCTCCGTAGCGTAGTCGACGTTGATTTTATCGAGGCCGATGCCGTACTTGGAAATGATCTGGAGGCGGGGTAGTGATTTATCGATGACAGCGGCAGTGATGCCGTCGTCTCCGCAGAGGAAAACGTCGAAGTCACCGGCGAGCTCGAGCATTTCTGCTTCGGAGAGGGGCCCGCGCGCGCGGACAATTTCCCAGTCCTGGGAGTTTAAAAGATCCTGGTGGGTTCCAGGAGTGTCCTGAAAGGACGTGGTGGTGAGGAGAACGCGTTTGTTCATGATGGTTTGGATTTGTCTGACAAGTGGGTAGTGAAGAGAGAGGATTTTGGCAATGAAAACGAAGGCTATCGGGTAAGAATTCCTTTTGACGAGGGCGAGCGGACCGCTTCGATGAGTTTGGTGGCAGCGGGGCTCCACTCGAGTGAGTCGGCTTGTTCGAGCGATTCGGAGCGGGTGGACTTGGAATTAAGAACGATGGAAAAGGCAAGTTTGATTTCCTGACGTTCTACGAGCGTGAAGCCTCCACGTTTCAGACCAATGGAATTGAGCCCGGAGAGTTGATTCATCTTGTGAACAATACAGTAGGGTGGGATGTCGCGGGTCATACCCGAATTTCCCTGCGTCATGGCGAAGTCGCCAATGTGGATGAATTGGTGGATGCCGGTGCCTCCGCCGAGGACGATTTTTGAGCCAAGATGGCAGTGACCGGCGACCATGACATTGTTGGCGAGAACGTTGTCATTGCCGATCTCGACATCATGGGCGAGGTGTGAGACGGCCATGAGAAAATTGCGGTCGCCGATGATGGTGTTGTTTTCCGGTTGGGTGCTGCGATTGATGGTGACGTATTCACGGAAGGTGTTTCCATTTCCAATAATGACGCCTGAGCTGGTGGTAGGATCGAAGGCGAGATCCTGGGGAAGGCCACCGATGACTGCTCCGTGTTCGACGATGTTGTTTCCTCCCATTACGACGCCGCTGAAGATTTTGGCTTGGGAGGCAATGCGGCAGCCAGAGCCGATGGTGACGTTCCCCTCTATGATCGCGAAGGGGCCGACCTCGACGTCATCGGCGAGGGTGGCCTGTGGAGAGACGAGGGCTTGCGGGTGAATATTTGGCATCAGTTTGGGAAGAGGTTAGGGATTTTGTTGATCCTGGAATCTATGTCACTTCGGATAGGATTAGGAGGAGATGTGGGGCTGCGTTTTTTGAAATCAAAGGTGATGGCATGTTTGACGAGTTGCTTTGTGGTAATCTGATGGGGGAAGTTCTCCGGCCAAAAGAGAGGTTTGTCTTGTTTGAACGCCATTTCTCCAAGTTTCTTTTTCAGAATCGCGAAACCGTCTTCTTGAAGAGGGACAGCCGCCAATGGCTCCGTGATTTTAAAGGTCGTGCGAGAGGTTGCGCTTGCGACAATGAGATCGCCTAAAGCTGGTTCGCTGATTGAAATAGTTGATTTGATTTTCTGGGCCAGCCGGAAGAGTAAAACGATCTCGTCCCAGTCTTGCTGATCTGCGTGATATTCGATCAAACGGCCGATGCTTAGTTGAGCGAAGCTGAAATCAGCGAAAGCATCCTCTTTGAAGGAAGCTGCGGGAAAAATGGGGGCGTTACCTTTTACGATTCTTTCGAGATTTTTGCGTTGATGATCGTGAAACTCATAGGGCGGGGAGTCTTTGCTAGTGATTTCCACCCAACGTCCCGGATGATTGTTCTGGAAATCAGAGGTGCGGAGAATCTCGATCCAAGTTTCAGCGAAGGCGCCATTAGCGAGAAGGAGGAGGACAAAAAGGTATTTCATGATTAAATCTCTCCTTCTTCCATGAAGGAGTAGTATCCTTGAGTGCCGTCGTTTGGTCGACCGATGATGATATGGTCGATGAAGGTGAGGCCCATGGTGTGGGCGGCTTTGGCGAGATTTTTGGTGAGCGTTTTGTCGGGGATGCTGGGGGTGGTTTCTCCGGAGGGATGATTGTGGGTGATCGCGAAATTGGGCGCCTTGTCAATGAGGACGGGGCGGAGGATTTCGGAAATGGAGGCGACAGTTTGATTGGAAGAACCACTGGAGAGTTCGCGCATACGGATGAGTTTACCGTTTCCGTGCATGGTCAGAACGAAGAGTTTCTCGGTTGAGAGATGGGCGAGCTGGGGAGCAAGAAAGTTGTAAATGGCATCGCTGGAAGTCAACGTGACCGAGCTGGAGTCATCGCGGGCCGCTCGGGAACCGAGTTCGAAAGCGGCCTGCAGTTGGCAGGCCTTGGCGAGGCCGAGGCCGTGTTCTTTGCAGAGTTCCTGGAGGTCAAGGCGGGCGAGGGTGACGATGCTACCGTGCTTGCGAAGGAGTTGGCGGCCGATCTCGATGGCGCTAGCTCCTTTGGTGCCGGTTCTCAGAAAAATGGCGAGGAGTTCCTCATTAGAAAGGGCGCCGACACCCAAGGCGGCCATTTTCTCCCGTGGTTTTTGGTCGGGAGGCAGGTCGTGGATGCGCTGGTGATCTAACATCGGAAAGAAGCTTCGATTTTTCGAGGGGACGTGGCAAGCTTCACTCGTGGAAGAGAGAACGATTGTCTTTTTCGACAGCGATTGTCTGCTCTGCCAGGCTTCGTTGAAGTGGCTGAATCGGCTCGATGCGAGAGACCGACTCAGATTTGCGCCTTTGGGAGGAGAGACCTCAAAGAAGTTCAAGATTTCTCGCGATGATGATTCAATGGCTGTCGTTCGGAATGGAGTGGTCTTTCGTGCGAGCGAAGCTGCCCGTTTTGCATTTTTGGGTGCGGGTGGGGCCGGATTACTCGTGGGCTGCTTTCTGAAACTCATTCCCCTGAAGATACGAAATTGGGGATACTACGGGATCGCCAAAAATCGCAAAAAGCTGGTGAAGAATGAGGCGTGTGGAATTCCCGAGGAAGGATTTAGGGAAAAGCTTTTGGCTTAGATCAAAGGGGTTATTTAGCCTTTGGCACGACTTCCTTGTTTTCGAGTCGTTCGATTCTCAATTCGAGTTGTTCTTGATCGGCTTCCAGAACTCGAAGCTGGACCTGTGGAGCTTCGACCGAAAAGAAGAAGGCCCCAACGAAGATCAAATTTAAATGGAATTTAGCGGCGGCGATTAACAAGGCTCCCATGGAATCAGTATAAATTTAGTATTAGGTCTTCCACAAGGCAGATTTCTTTTGGGACCCCCCTCTTTTTTCTCTTGCCAGCTTGGAGGGGCGGGCCTATCCCTTCGCCCGTCCTGAAAAGGTTTAGGGGCGTTAGCTCAGTTGGTAGAGCATCTGCATGGCATGCAGAGGGTCAGCGGTTCGAATCCGCTACGCTCCACCATTTTTTGCCAAGGCAAGAGATGGTGATAACCTCCAGAGATCGAGGGCCGGCCCAGGGCCGGTTTTCTTGTCAAAACATCCCACCCGACCCCATGTTAAAAGGAGAAGAACTCGCACTTGCGTGCGCGACCGCCGCTGATGAATTAAAAGCCGAAGATGTTCGCATCTTCGATCTGCGTGGGATTTCCACTCTCACTGACTTTATGGTGGTGTGCTCGGGTAATTCTCCGCCCCATCTCAAAGCGATTGTTCGCGATGTGGAGGGAAGTGTTCGGGAGAAAGGCTCCGATCCTGCGCTTCATACCGAGGGGAAGGCGGCAAGCCGTTGGGTGGTGATTGATTTTGTCGATGTCATGGTTCACGTCCTCGATCAGGAGTTTCGGGAGCATTATGCTCTTGAAACTTTGTGGGGCGATGCGAAGGAAGTGGTCCGGAATGACCATGATGAGAATTGAAATACTAAACACCGGAACCGAGCTTCTTCTCGGATCGACTCGTAATACCCACGGAACTTGGATAGGGCAGGAGCTGGTTAAGCTCGGATTACGTGTGCAGCGTCAGGTAACGGTTCCCGATGGGATTGCCATCGAGGAGGCCCTGAACGAAGCGACTCATCGATCTGATGTTGTGTTGGTGACGGGTGGACTTGGTCCTACCAGTGATGATATTACGCGGGAAGCGACCGCGAAAGTTTTGGGAGTGGAATTGATCGAAGATGAAGAGTCTCTGAGGTCGCTCCATGAGTTTTTCACCAAACGGAACAAGCCCATGGTCGATGCTAATCTCAAACAGGCGCAGAACCTAGTGGGAGCAGATATTCTTCCAAACAATAACGGAACTGCGCCGGGGATTTATGCCCCGCCTCGACTTGGTGGGGAACCCAGTTGTGCTGTTTTTCTTCTCCCTGGGCCTCCACGTGAACTTTATCCGATGTTTCACGATGAAGTGGTTCCACGTCTCAAGGCATTGGCGGGAGTGGAGGCAATTGATACTGTGCAGGAATTAAAATTTGTCGGGATTGGCGAGAGCGACTTTCACGAGCAACTCGATGAGGACCTGGCGAAAATCGATGGGTTGGAAGTTGGTTACTGCGCAAGATTGGGCGAGGTCGATCTTCGATTGATTGGATCGAACGAGGTGATTACCAAGGGACGAGAACTCACTGAAGCGTGTTTCAAAGAATTCATGGTTTCAGACGACGGGTCCGATCTTGAAACGGTTGTTGTTAAGGGGCTCGTTGCACTCGGTAAAACCTTAGCCACGGCAGAAAGCTGTACCGGGGGACTGGTGGCGAACAGGATTACTAACGTGCGAGGTGCGAGTGCGGTGTTCACACATGGATTTGTGACTTATTCAAACGAAGCCAAGGCCCAGTTAATTGGGGTCTCGGAAGAGACCTTGGCTTCCTACGGTGCGGTCAGTGAGGAAGTCGCTGGTGAGATGGCCTCTGGAGCACGCGCAACGAGCGGTGCGGATATCGCAGTGTCCATTACTGGAATTGCCGGACCAGACGGAGGAACCGAGGATAAACCGGTTGGGACTGTTTGTTTCGGAATTTCGAGCAAAGATGGCATCCAAACCTACCGTGAAATTCATCCGCGGAGCCGCCTCGACTTCAAACAGCAAGCTAGCCAGCGTGCGCTTGATCTGGTGAGGCGTTTGTTGGCAAGCGATTAATAGCCTGGGTTGAAGTTCCCGTTATAGCCGGGGCGGGAGAGGTGGCCTTTGAGGACCTTTGCCATAATCGGGAAATGTTTGTCGTGCGCGAATTGGCCTTCCCTGACCATGTCAGGCGAACTTGCGAACCATCTCCCGACGAATGTATTCGGTGGTTGCCTTTGTGGTGGTAGGTCCTTTTTTTGGTTTCGCCGGTTAGGATCATCGCTTTCTCAAGCGTGTCTTCATCGATATCAATTGTGATTCTCATGGAGGAAAAGTAAGAAAAACGATGAAATTTTTCCCTCTTTAATCGTCTTTTTGCATCTTTCCTGAATCAGTCTTTCGAAGCCTCTGGAACAATTTCGTAAAGAAGAGCGTTGTCCTTTTTGAGGTATTCCTTAGCAAGAGCGTTCAGTTCCTCGACGGTTACCTTGCCGTAATCTTCATCGCGCGCCCGGGCCCAGTCGAGTTTGTAGGGCTTTTCCTGACTGCTTCCGAGAACAGTGCCGAGCCAGTAGCCGTTGTCCCGGAGACTTTCCTTGAGACCGGACTGGATTGGCTTGAGGGACCGCTCGAGTTCGTCCTTGGTAACGCCATCAGTGGACATTTTATTAGCGAGAGCAATCATGAGGTCCCCATATTTTTTGGTTTCTTCCGGCTTTACCTGGGCCATGGCCTGCATAAAGCCGATCTCGAGTTCCTGGCTTGGGGAAGCTCCGGCGCGCGGGCTGTAGGAACCACCGAGCTTCTCGCGAATTTCCTCGCGAAGCCGGTCGCTCAGGATGGAAGCGAGGACATTAAAGCGGCGCGAAGTTTTGACGTCCTTTCCAGTAGCTGGGATTTTCCAGACGACCATGGCGGCGGCATTGGGAATCTTAGAATCAAATGTGAGCTTCTTGCCTCCGGGGCGAGCCGGGAAGTTGATCTTGCGTCGGTCTGCGAAGTCCGACTTGGCGGTCTTGCGCTCGGGAAGGGCTCCGAAGGTCTTTAGAATTAGGGGGAGAGCCACCTTGGGGTCGAGATCACCTACGAGTGTTAGCTCGAGAGGGGCTTCCTTGAAAGCCGGCATCACCCATTTTTTGACCATGTCAGAATTGTAGGACATGGCTTTTTCCTGCGGCGGAAAGTTGAAGCGGAAGTCGCCACCGTGGAGTTCGTGGGCCATCTTGATCATTGCTCCCTGCATGGAGTGCTTGAGCTGATTGTAGAGCATGGGGAGGGCCATTTTGAACATCCGCTCGCCTTCGGGACGGAAGCCCGGGTCGGTGAAATAGGCGCACATCAGCTGGAGTTGCAGCTCAAGGTCTTCGGGAGTGGTACGTCCGCTGAGGGAGAAGTCGGCCTCATCGATTCCGAAGCCAATGCCGACGTTTCTACCGGCGAGAATGCGCTGCAGGTCATCGGCAGAATGCTGACCAAGTCCGCCGGCCTCAAAGATGGCGCTGGCAAAGCGATCAAGTCCGGAGGTGTCGTCGGGCTGGGTGAGTTGACCGGAACCGAAGCGGGCATTGATGCTAATCGAGTTCTTTTGGAAGTCGGTCTGCTTGTAGTTCACGCGCACGTTGTTCGAGAGCATGAGTTGAGTGGCTCCAAGGCCCTCAATCGTTTGCTCCTGCACAATGGTGCCGGACTTTCCAAAATCAGTGTAGGCAAAGGGAACGAGCTTCTCCTCAGATGGAGCGGTCACTTCGACTTTCTGACTTTCAAGGAAGATCTTTTTGAGCTCGCCTGCGGCGCCCTCGGGAGCCGCAGGAGTGGTGAGAACGAGGGAGAGGTCCTTGGTGTCCCAGAATTCGTTAAATGCTTTTTGGCAGTCTTCGGCGGAAATCTTTTCGAGAGCTCCTTTGACAAGCTCGAGATCTACTTCCGGAGTCGTGAAGACGTTTTTTTGGCCGATTGCTCCGATGAACATCATTGCGATCCCCGGAGAGCGACGGGTGTCCTTTCTCTTTACTGACTCTTCAGCCATATTAATGAGGTTGGCCTTGGCCTCCTCAAGTTCATCCGCAGTGAAACCAAACCTAACGGCTTTGCGTAGCTCTTGTTCCAGAACGGGGATCGCTTCCTTCCACTTGCCCTCGGCAGGAGTGACTTCAAGGCCGCCTTGTTCGATTTGGCTGAACATGACGGAACGGACAGCACCTCCGCTGAGAATGGGAGAACCTTCCTCCTTGGCGAGGACTTTGAAGCGACGGTTGATAATGCCGTTGGCGATTGCGAGCGGATATTGCTCGATACGGTTTACGCTGGTATCGGCCTTGGGTTTGTAGGCACGAATCGAGTAGAGAGAAATGTCTGCGGAAGGCACCTCTTTATCGGTGAAGACCTCGGAGCGAAGTCCGTGACCTGTGGGAGGGAGATCCTTGGGTGGATTCTTGCCTGGGTTTTTAGGGTTTTGGAGAGAGATAAAGGTCTCTCGAACCCGCTTCTCCATTTCCTTGGCGTCAATATCACCGACAACTACGAAGGTCATACGTTCAGGGGTGTAGTAGCGGTTGTAGAAGTCGACGAAGCGCGCTCTCTTGGCATTTTTAATGACTTCTTCGGTGCCAATCGGGACGCGCTGCATAAGGCGGGATTCCGGAAGAAGGTACTCGAATTGCTTGAGCATCATCCGGTAACCGACGGAATCACGTGAGGTTTTTTCTGAAATGATGACGCCGCGCTCGCTGTCGATTTCGTCCGAGGTCAGAAGAGCTCCGTCGGCAAAGTCGCGCATCACGGTGAAAGTGAGATTGACCGTTTCCTCATCCATATTCGGGAGATCGAGCATGTAAACGGTCTCATCAAAAGAGGTGTAGGCATTGGCGTGGGCGCCAAACTGAATGCCCAGACGCTGCATCTTCGGAATAAGCTCGGCGGGAGTGAAGTTTTTCGTCCCATTGAACACCATATGCTCAAGAAAGTGGGCGAGACCTCGCTGATCATCGGCCTCCATCAGCGAACCGGCGGCGATGTGCAAACGAACGGAGAATTTCCCCGGAGGCTCGGCGTTTGGATAGATGATGTAGTTGAAACCATTGTCCATGGATCCGAAAAGGGCCTTGGAATCAGGTTTAAGGTCGGAACCTTCACCTGCCACCGGATTGGCGGAAAGCGGAAGGATGAGCGCAGTGGCAAGGATGAAGACGGTTTTCATTAGGGATGTAAACGTAGACAAGTCAGTTCGTGAGGGGAAGCGGGGAAAAGGGCCTGATTTGTTTTGGTGATTTCAGATTGTCATTCCGCGAACCTCAGGTCTTGATGAGGCAGATATGAAACGCCGCCATTTTCTTGCCCAATCGGGCCTTGCTTCCGTTGGAGGAGGCCTGGTGTCTGCTAAAAAAACAAAGACCCCCAGCTGGCCCATCGTAGTTTTTGAGAAGCCCATTCAAACTCTGAATTATGACCGGATGGGCGAGGAACTGTCCAAGATGGGGCTTCAGGGAATTGAGGCTACGATCCGTCGAGGGGGTCATATTGATCCGAAGGACGCCGAAACTGAGGTCCCCAAGATGGTGGCATCACTGGCCAAGAATGGCCAAAAGGCGAACATCGCTGCCAGCAACGTGAATGCAGCTGATGAGAAAAGTGCGGAATACCTTCGGGTTCTTAAGGCGAATGGAATCACGAAATACCGGATGGATTACTATCGCTACGATCTCAAGAAAGACCTTTTGCCACAGGTCAAGGAGGCAACGGCCAAGCTCAAAGACCTAGAGGCAATGAACAAGGAAATCGGAATGCAGGCATTGTATCAGATCCATGCCGGGGCCAAGTATGCGGGGTCACTGGCTTGGGATGCCGCCATGATGTTTGAAAAAGTGAATCCAGATTATGCGGCCATTGCATTCGACCTTCGCCATGTGCGTGTGGGGACGGGGTTGTCCTTCGAAACGGCCCTCGCTGCAATGAGCAAGCATGTTCGATCGATCTTTGTGAAGGACGCAAGATGGGGCGGGGAACGGAGCGACAAGATCAAGAACGTTCCGCTGGATACCGGGATTGTGAACAAGAAGACCTTCGAAGCTGTCAAAAAGGGACATTCGGCAATGCCACTCTCCCTTCACATGGAATGGGGGAAGTCCGCTATCTATCCAAAAGAGGACGTCATGGAAGCCGTCAAAAATGTCGCTCGCGACGCAAAAGTTTTAAAGTCATGGCTTTGAAATTTCTTCTACTCATTGTCGGAGCTCCTCTAGTTTTTGCGGGAGAGGTGAAGCTCATCGAATCCAAAAAGGCGCTGACTTTTTCGCGCAACGGAATCGAGATACTCACTTATCATATGGCGGAAGTTCCACCGCCCGAAGGAGCTGATCCGGTATTTCGGAGGAGTGGGTTTATCCATCCTCTGCGGAGCCCGAAGGGCGGGATTGTGACCGGGATTCATCCTGATGATCACGAACATCACCTTGGACTTTGGCATGCTTGGGTGAAGACGAAGCATGGATTGGATACTCCTGATTTTTGGAATCTTGGCTCAAACAGTGGGCGGGTTCGTTTTTCGAAACTCCTTGAAAAGTCAGGGAATGGTTTTTCGATCGAACAGGAGCAAGTTGCCTACAAAGGATCAAAGAAGAAAGAGACGGTCGTTTTGAAAGAGGTCCTCAAGGTTTCGGTTTCATCGACGGAAGAAGCCAATATCATCGACTACCACCTGACCCAGACCAATGTGTCGGGAGTGAAGCTGGAGCTTCCGGCCTATCGATACGGTGGGCCGATGGCTTATCGCGGACCGCATTCCTGGACCAAGCAAAACAGCAATTATCTAACATCGGCTGGTAAAACACGTGTGGACAGCCACGCCACACGCGCTGATTGGTGCGCGATTTATGGGCCAACAAAGAATGGCGAGGCTACGGTCACGATGATGGGGCATCCGACGAATTTTGATTCACCCCAGAGACTACGCACCTGGCCTGATGGAAAGATTTTCCTTTGTTGGACTCCTATTCAGGAAAAGTCCTTCGAGATTGGAGCAGGCGATTCTGTGATCTGGAAATACCGGATTGTCATTTCCGACGGCCAACCTGATCAGGACAAGATCAAGGCTTGGTGGGAGAGCTATCGGAAACCGTAAGCCGGGAGCGGAGGAAGTGAAACTTTTCGGGCTGGAGAAATTGATCAAGGATACGGTCACGTGGAATCCATCTTACGGGACCGGAATCACCAATTGATTCGATGGTTTTCCGAAGTGTCTTTGCATAGGTCGTAAGGGTCCAAGGAGTGGTGTCAACTTCCTGTGCTGGCTGTTCCAGGGCGTTTTTCAACCAGCGGGCAAGCTCAGGAAAGTGAACTTGCGAGATGACTCGGCGTTGGAAATACTCGGGGAGATTCCCGAAGTCGACCTCGCCACCGGCGCTGAATTTTTTCCATGCACGGTCGAGATCCCGTTCATTCACGGGGCGGTCATAAGCGGACATTGTTTGGCGCACTTGCTCCCGGTATTGTGCTTCGAGGCCTGGGAGTTGTTTCGTTTGAACAGGGATCTTTTGATAAAGGGTGCCATACGGCACAAAGTCGTTTGTCACCTCGGGGAGATTACGACCGATCAGTGGTTTTTTGAGGAAGGCAGGATCAAGAAAGGTGAGGCCAAAGCCTTCCGAAATTGAGGTTGTGACAAGATGGGTTGATCGCTCAAGCCAGAGCGGGAAGCTATCGGGATCCTTTCCTGCGACATCAAATTTAATCGGCAGATTTTCTTGTTGAGAAAAACGAACCCAATCGTCGTGCAGAAACGAAGGTTCTTCAGCACCTGAACGCAAGGCTATCGCAAAGCGAGTTCCAGTCGGAGCGTGGGCTGCAAGGAGGCAGAGTTCGCCGAGGTTTTTGCGCCGGATGCCGCGTACTGGATAGAAGACCAGAGTTCTTTTGGGAGTCGTTTTCCTGATCAAAGGAGGATTGACCGCGTTCGGCAGGAAATGACATCGCGATTGTGGAACGCCGGCATTTTTCAGGATTTCCAGATCTCTTCGATTGATTGTCGCGTAGTGGATATGCGGAGCGTCGGGGTAGAGATTCTTTCGACCCGCAAGGAGTTGATAGTTGGCAGGGCGCCCGTCTTCCACGAAATCGTGGATCTGCATCAGGATCCGTGTCCCGGATGCCACTGCGATTTCGATCAAATGAGGATAGGCGACATTGAGACCGAGGGTAGGGTTGTGAATGATCCAAAGATCGGCTCGAACTGCCAGAAGTTGATCGGCTGGTATCGTTCCTTCGGATTTGTAATCGAGTTCGGGAATGACAAGGCATTCGCAATCCCAGTCTGCGATTGGGCCACTTGAAGCAATCACGACCTTGTGTCCCATTTCTCGCAGCACCTTGACTTGGGAATCAATGACCCGGGTGACCCCCCCGGCGCGCAGGTGATAGTGAACAATCAGGATGGTCATTTTGGAGGAAAGAGGAGTTTGCATGATAGCATTGCGATGGCAAACGGGATTCGGTATCGTTCGCCTATGAAGAATTCCGGTTGGTGGCAGATGTCGCTTGCGATCGCGGCTGTTACGCTGGCTGATCGGGTAAAGCGGAGGAAATTTATCACGGGATTGCTTCTCTTTATTCTCGCCTATTTTGCGCTGGGGAATTGGCCGATGAACTCGTGGCTATCGCAGGGACTTTGGAGAATGTTGGTTTTCTGGTTCTTTTTAGGAGGGCTTTGCCTTCTTTTGGTGCTTTTTGCTCTCTTCGATGCTCTTGCTGCCATCGGTGAGGAGCGAAAGAAAATCGGTTTGAGAAAACCGTTGGAAGAGGAAGAATCCTCGCAGGATTAGATTTGTGACTTGCGAGTTTGGCGGCCCAGCCTCATCCCTCTGACATGACTTCAGAGCTTGAACGCCTTTTTGAACACCTGCGGTTTCCAAGTATTTCAACCGACTCCCGCCACGTCGCCGATGTGCGTGCGAATGCAGAGTGGTTGCAGGGGCAGTTTGAAGAGATGGGATTGCAAACCGAACTGCATGAAACCCCGGGGCATCCTGTCATTGTGGCCCGAAACGAGCGGGTTGAGGGACGAGGCACTGTGCTGATCTACGGTCACTACGATGTGCAGCCTGTTGATCCCATCGAACTCTGGGATTCACCGCCTTTCGAGCCTGAAGTGCGGGATGGGAGAATCTGGGGTAGGGGCGGAGCTGATAATAAAGGGCAGCATTTTGTCCATATGCTTGGGGCTGAAAAAACGCTCAAAGAGGAAGGAGAGCTTCCTTTGAACGTGATTTTCCTCATCGAGGGAGAGGAGGAAATCGGCTCGCCCAACTTGGTCCCGTTCTTGAATATGCACAAAGATGACTTGGCGTGCGACATTATCGCGGTCTCCGACACTGGCATGGTTGCTCCCGGAGTTCCGACGCTCGGATACGGGCTTCGCGGCATTACGTGTCTCGAAGTGATGGTCAAAGGTCCTTCGGGCGATCTCCATTCAGGTGTTTACGGCGGCTGTGTCGCGAACCCCGCGACGGCTGCGGCCCGGATGGTCGCGAGTTTGCATCAAGATGACGGCAAGATCGCGGTTGAGGGATTTTATGATGACGTCATTCCCCTTGAGCACTGGGAGCGCGAGATGTGGACCAAAGTCCCTGGCACGGCGGATGAAGACTTTTTAAAAACGACAGGATCTCCCGAGCCTTTTGGTGAACCCGGCTACACCATGGCAGAGCGTCTTTGGGCTCGCCCGACGATCGAAATCAATGGTTTCGGAAGCGGCTATCAAGGGGAGGGTTCTAAAACAGTTCTCCCAGCGGAGGCCATGTTCAAACTCTCTTGCCGCCTGGTCCCCGGCCAAGATCCCGCCAAAGTGCAGCAGCAGGTGGAAGATCACCTTCGCAAGAATCTCCCGACTGGGGTGACGGTCGAGATTCACAAGGGGCACTCGGGTAAGGCCTATCACAATGATCCTCATTCTTCATACGGCAAGGCAGCACAGAGAGCCCTGACCACAAGTTTCGGGCGGGAACCAGTTCTCATTCGTGAAGGGGGAAGCATTCCCATCATTCAAGATATGAAGGAGATTCTCGGTGCCGACAGCCTGATGCTGGGGCTTGCACTTCCTGACTGTCAAATTCATGCGCCGAACGAAAACTACTCGGTCGAAAACTTCCAAAAAGGAATCGAGATGAGCCGCGAGCTTTTGAAGGAACTTTCCAAAATTTAAGACGCCATGAGCGACGAAAAAAAAGACTTTATTCGCGAAATTATCGCGGGAGATATTGCTAGCGGTAAACACGCTGTGCCCATCACTCGCTTCCCTCCGGAGCCTAACGGATACCTCCATATTGGCCACGCAAAGGCCATCGGAGTAAATTTTGGTATCGCCCAAAAATACACAGATTTGGGTGCGCGTTGTCACCTTCGATTTGACGACACCAATCCAGTCAAAGAGGACACTGAATATGTCGAATCGATCAAGCGGGACATTGCGTGGCTTGGTTACGACTGGGGCGAGCATCTCTACTTTGCGAGCGATTACTTTGAGTATTTCTACGATTGTGCAGTCGCCTTAATTGAAAAGGGACTCGCCTATGTCGATAGCCAGACCCCGGAGGAGATCCGCGAACAGCGGGGCAATGTCAGCGTGGTCGGTACGCCTTCACCGTATCGCGAGCGTTCAGTAGATGAAAATCTGGAGCTGTTCCGGAAGATGCGGGAGGGAGGATTCGAAGACGGAGGCGCCGTTCTTCGGGCCAACATTGACATGGAATCGTTCAATATGAACATGCGCGATCCCGTGCTTTATCGGGTCGTTCATGCGACCCACCACAAGACGGGAGACGATTGGTGTATTTACCCGATGTATGACTTCGCGCACCCGCTCGAGGATGCCAAGGAGCACATCACTCACTCGCTTTGTTCGCTTGAGTTTGAGAACCACCGGCCGCTCTACGATTGGGTAGTGGAAAACTGTCCTGTCCCTTCGACCCCTCGCCAGATCGAATTTGCCCGCCTCAACATCGGTTACACCGTGATGAGCAAGCGAAAGTTCATCCAGTTGGTCGATGAAGGACACGTAAACGGCTGGGATGATCCTCGTATGTCCACCCTGAGCGGAATGCGTCGCCGTGGATATCCACCCGAGGCGATCCGGGCCTTTGTGGAGCGTGTGGGTTTGACGAAACAGAATTCGCTCTCCGATTTTGCCCTTCTGGAATTTGAAGTGCGAAATTTCCTCAACAAGCTCGCTCTTCGTAAGATGGCCGTGCTGGATCCGATTAAAGTGATCGTGAGCAACTACCCGGAGGGGGGGAGCGAGACCGTGACTGTTCCGAATAATCCCGAGAACGAGGAAGATGGCTCACGCGATTTGACCTTTACCCGTGAATTTTGGATCGAGCGCGAGGACTTCATGATTGATCCGCCGAAGAAGTTTTTTCGCCTTAAACCCGGAGGCGCGGTACGTCTGCGGGGTGCCTATATCATCCAATACGTCGACCACGTTGCCGGTGACGATGGAGAGGTGAGTGAGATTCATTGCGAGTTCATTCCTAATACCATCGGCAAATCAGCACCCGAAGGCGTGAAGTGCCGAACGGCAATTCACTGGGTTTCCTGTCAAGAGGGAGTCGACGCCGAGGTTCGTCTCTATGATCGGCTTTTCTCCGAAGAGATTCCGGACAATGTCGAGGGTGGTTACCTTGCCTGTATGAATCCCGATAGCCTGAAGGTGGTCCGCAACGCCAAGGTTGAGCCAAGTCTTGCTACTCTGATTCCAGGCGAGCGATGCCAGTTTGAGCGACTGGGTTATTTTTGTGCGGACTTGGAGGACCACACTTCTAAAAAACCAGTCTACAACCGAATTGTGACCTTGCGTGATTCCTGGGGTTCCAAAAAGTAATTTATGAAAGGCCACCGTTACTGGTTGGCGGTGGTCTTTTTTCTCCTCGCCTCGGCTCCGGGATTTTGGTTTCCGGCGCTCGCAAATGTTCTTGAGAACTACGGTCTTGGCGGCTGGAAGGTCGCGGTTTTTTTGGTCCCTCCGATTGCGGGAATGATCTCGCCTCTCATCTTTGGGGCCCAGGTGGATCAGCGCTTGGAAGCTCAAAAGGTTCTCGGTTGGATCATGCTCCTGGGGGCGGGATTTCTCTATATGGCCTTCCACTCGCTGGAAAAAGGGTGGGGAGGAAGTTGGTTTCTAACCTTCTTTATCATCAATGCGCTCATTTCCGCCCCAGCTTGGTCCCTGCTCACAACCATCACTCTTTCCAGTCTCGCCGATCCCGGGAAAACATTTGGTTACTTCAGAGTATGGGGAACGATCGGCTGGATGGTAGCGGGTTGGATTGTTAGTTTCTGGGGGCTGGATTTTTCAGCTCAAACCGGAAAGCTCGGAGCGGAAGTCCGCATTCTGGCGGGCGCAGCTTGCTTCCTCCTTCCTGTGACACTGCCCAAGGGTGCCAAGCCAAAAAGTTGGAGCGACACTTTGGGGTTTGGTGCGATGAAATTACTCAAGGATCGTGATCTCTTCGTCTACTTTTCGACTGCCTTGCTCTTCAGTATTCCGCTTGGAGCCTACTACCTCCACACTCCCAAACACCTCGCAGAGCTTGGCGTTCAATCAGTGAGTGCCTACATGAGCACAGCGCAAATCATGGAAACGGCCGCCATGCTGGCGATGGGGTGGGTCATTTCCCGATATCGGGTGAAGATGATTCTAATGGTGGCGATCGCATGTGGGGTCCTTCGCTACAGTTTCTACGCTTTCGATGAAGTGACTTGGCTCGTCCTGGGAATCACCTTGCATGGCATTTGTTGGACCTTCTTTTTTGAAGCAGGAAGAGTGTTCGTGCATCGTCGGGTCGATGAAGGTATGCGAGCCCAGGCCCAAGCACTTTTGGGGTTTTTCACTGGCGGGCTTGGAACGGTGATCGGAATTTTGACGGTCGATCGACTGTATTATCTGATTGCTCCAACCTATGGATGGTCCGGCTATTGGATGTTCCTCACCGGAATGAACTGCGTCGCGATGGCGATCTTTGCTTTTGGCTATAAGGGACTTCAGGATTCGGATCGGAATTAGGAAAATGCAGGGGGGCTGAGCGGCTTTTCTGAAAGTCGTTTTGCAGCTGTGACGATCCAAGGAGGCGAGTTCGGAGGAAGTCGTTTGGGAAATCTTCACCGAAGGAGAGCTCGTCACGAGGGGCTATATTTTCTAGATCGCTTTGATTACCATTGCTCCACGAACTGGATTGGGGTCTGCCTTTCTAATCAGGAACAAAACAAGGGGGCCTTGCTTTGTTGAAATTTTTCTACCCTTCGACGAGGGAAGGTGGTTGTTCTTAAGATAGGGATACTTCTCCTTATTGAGAAATATCGCATACCGACTAAGTCGAGTATCAATGTGACTTCCTATTTTTCAGTAAAACCCAAGTAATATTTGTGATCTAACCAAGGAAGTGGTCCTCGTTTTTATGAATTCCAAGCGCGAAAAGGTTCGGCCATTCGATGTCAGAAACATCGAATTTGGTGATCTCAAGACATTCTTTGCAGCGTGACCCTATGCAAGTTGCTTGAGCGCTCGAATTCTAACCAGAACCGGTGGGTGGGAATGGTCAAGGAAGACCTCAAGGGGGTGAGGTGTAAGGTTGGAGAGGTTGTTGGCGGAGAGCTTTTTAAGAGCAGAGATGAGGTGGTCAGGGGTTCCTTGGTTGACGGCCGCATATTCGTCGGCTTCGAACTCATGCTTTCGAGAAAGGATATTCATGACTACCGAGAGAATCCGGGAGACCGGTTTGAAGACGATCATGAAAAGGACGAGGCCAGCCGCGATGGCGGCCTTTGATCCAGCCGGGATTCCGAAGGCGGCAAAGAGTGAGCTCCCGAATGAACTTTCGGGATCGGTAGCGATACCGAGGAGGAAGAAAATGATGGCGGTTTGAACGATCGAGATGACGAGTCGTTGCACGATATGCTTACGCTTGAAGTGACCGATTTCATGAGCAAGGACTCCGACAAGTTCATCGGTGGTCTGGCTTTCGATCAGGGTATCGAAGAGAGCGATCTTCTTGCGTTTTCCGAAGCCGGTGAAGAAGGCATTGGATTTCGAGGAACGCTTTGAGCCGTCCATCACGGAGATTTCGGTCAAAGGGAACTCACATTTTTTTGCCATGTTCTGGATGGCTTGATTGAGTTCGTCATTTTCGAGAGGGGTGAACTTATTGAAGATGGGAAGGAGAAAGGAGGGAGCAAGGTAGGTGAGGGCGAGGGAGATGACGGTGAAACTCAGCCATGCCCAGATCCATGCGTTGGGAACGGATTGGAAAATCCACAGGATAAGAGCAACAATTCCGCCTCCGAGGAGGGCGGTCAGGAGATGCGATTTGATTTGATCAGCGATGTAAGTCGCAGGGGTTGTTTTATTGAAGCCAAATCGCTCTTCGAGAACGAAGGTGTGGTAGAGATCAAATGGCAGAGAGGCTACCCATGAACCAAGGTAGATGATGCCGATGAAGCAAAGTCCCGTAGCGGTCGGACCAACCCCCCATGAATTAACGAGCCCGTCGACCCACCCGAATCCCCCCATAAACCAGAAAACAAAAAGGACGGTTAAGGAGGCAATTGAAGAAATAACACCGAATTGGGCCTGTGCTTTTTCGTAAGCCTGGGCCTTTCGATACTTCTCGTCATCCCAAACACCACGGAACTCCTCGGGAAGTTCCGGCTTGAGATTTTTGAGAGTCAGAAGGGTCGAGATGTAGTCGAGTTTCCAGAGAAGGACGAGAGCGACAATGAGGAGAATTGCGAGGAGATTGAACTCGGGCATGGGGAGAAGGTCGGGGCGCGGTGCCTTTGCGACAAGCTGATTTTTCCCGTGGTGTGGGGGTTTGAGGGTATTTCAGGGGAATTATTAGTTAGGTTCTTGAAATATTTAAGATCTCCGTAATAATAACGGCCATGTTTCGTCCTTCTCGCCAGATGAAATTTAGTTTTCTGGAATCTCCAGGGGACTCGGTGGCGCCTGCTGAGACTGTCCTCGAGGTCTGTTCCCGGTTGATGGGGCAGGATAAAAAGTTCACTGATATTTGCGTCGATCTGCTTCGGGAGCTCGAACTTGATGAATTGGCAGATCGGGTATCGGTAGAGTGGAACACTCGCATGCGTTCGTGCGCGGGTCGTGCCTTCTGGCCGACAGGGCTGATCCAAGTGAATCCCAGGCTGCCTCAAATCTCCGATACTGAAGTGAAGCAGACCGTATTGCACGAATTGGCCCACCTGATCGCCTATGAAAGGCACCCGAATCGCTCGATCAAGAGTCATGGCAGGGAGTGGCAGAGAGCGTGTGCCGATGTGGGCATCCCGGGGGAGAAAGCAACCCACGAATTGTCGCTCCCAACCCGAACCCTCCGACGAAAATGGCGATACGATTGCCCGAGGTGTGCGAAATCTTTCGAAAGAGTGAGGAGGTTCAAGGGGGAAGTTGCCTGTTATGACTGCTGCTTGAAAGCGACAGGTGGGCGATATGACGATACATTCCGTTTGAATGAGATTCGCTTGGCACCCTAATCATTACAAGGCCGTTCCAGGATGAATTGGTTGGGCTATGCCCCCCCAAACTCCGCCGGTTTAACGGCGGAGTTTGGATTTCCTGAAATGAATTAACGACGGCTTCGTCCGGTAATCTGGCGCTGACGGCGGTCA